>NZ_JBNCKS010000069.1:0-31402 GCF_049841635.1 Micromonospora sp. DT44
GAACTGACTGGTGGCGGCAGCGGCCGGCCCGGGACGGACCGCGATGCCGCCGACCATCGCCGTCAACACGGCCACCAGGGCGACAAGCGTCCGTCGTAACAGGCGAGGATCTCGCGTCGAATCAGGTGCGCGGCCAGCGGGTGGTGTGACCATGATGCCTCCGAGGCGATCGTGAATGTGTTAGCGCTAACACGAACCGCGGACATGAATGGTCGAATCGCGGCGTGGTTGGCGTGCCGCACAGGTGGACCCGGCACCTCACCCTGATGCGGACAACGTGTGTTCTGTGTGTTAAGCGCGTGTTGCAGCCAAGTGTTAGCGATCGCATGTGGAGTGTCAAGGCATCGACGTTTCTCGTTGATGAGGTGGTCGCCCGCCTCGTCGCGGGGCAGCGGATGGCGATCGATCGATGACAGGATCGCTACCTGCTCTGCTTCTGGCCGGAGGGCAGCGCGGGCGGCGACCTGGGTGCCGGCGTTCTCCGTGCCGACGCGGTGCTGCGCCAGAGCAGCGGCAACGCGGCGTACTGGCACGGTTGGGCTCGTGAACTGCCGGCCCCGCTCACGACCCGCTCGTCCTCAGGTGACGGGACCTGGTTCGGCGCCGTCGACGACGAGTGGGCCACGCCGTCCCAGCGCCCACACGATGAGCGCCAGACAGCCCAGGCCCGCTCCCGCGATCGTGACCGCTGACCAGCCGCCCGCCGACCAGAGCGTGCTCGCTGCGGCGGAACCGACGGCGGCGCCGATGAAGTTGCTGGTCGCCAGAGCCGTGTTGAGCCGGCTGCGGGCCTCGTGCGTGAGGGCGAACAACCGTGCACGGTTGAGTAGGGCCTGCGTCTGGAAGGCGACGTCGACCACGACGGCCACGATGATGAGAAGTACGAGGGACCGGCCGCCGAACGCCGCGACGACGAACGCCCCCAGGGCCAGGGCCCAGGCCGCCCCGGTGGCCGGAAGTGACCAGCCGCGGTCGTGCAGGCGACCACCGCGCAGACCGGAGAGGACACCGGCGAGTCCGACCAGCCCGAACATCCCGATCACCGCCGGCGGATAGTGGAACGGTGGACCGCTGAGCAGGAACGTCAGCGCCGTCCAGAAGAGCGAGAAGGCGGCGAAGCCGGTGGCGGCGAGGACCAGCGTCCACCGGAGCGCCCGCTCCCGCCGGACCATCGCGGCGACCGAGAACAGGAGCCGTGGGTACGGGATGCGTGCCCCCGGTGGCAGCGGCGGCGTCGCGCGGTGGACCAGGACCGCGAGCAGGGCGGCGACGACCGCGGCGAGGGCGTAGGTCGCACGCCAACCGGCGGCGCTGGCGACGAGTCCGCTGATCGTGCGGGAGGCCAGGATGCCCGTGAGGGTCCCCGATCCGACGACACCGACGATCCGACCACGGTCGGCGTCACCGGCCAGGTCCCCGGCGAGCGGCGTGAGGATCTGCCCGGCGATCGTCGTGACGCCCAGCACGCCGAGCGCGACCAGGAGCACGCCGATCGACGGCGCCAGCGCGCACAGCAGTAGCGCGGCGGCGGAGGCCAGGAACATCAGCGGGACGAAGCGGCGGCGGTCCAGGACGTCGCCGAGCGGTACGAGCAGCAGGACGCCGACGGCGTACCCGATCTGCGTCGCGGTGACCAGCCAGCCGGCCGTGGACGTCGGCGCGTCCAGGTCGTCGGCGATGGCGCCGAGCAGCGGCTGCGCCCAGTACAGGTTGGCGACGGCCGCACCGGCCGCCAGCGCGAACAGAAACGTCAGCGGGCGGCTCAGGTGCGGGGGCGGTGCCGGGTGGGGCGCGGCCACCCCGCCACGCTAAGGGCGTGTGTCAAAGCCCCTTGCCGGCCGAGGGCCCCTGGTCGATCAGCGGTCCACGCCGTAGTTCGCGCAGCACGCCGTGCCGGCGCGCGGCCCACGCCAGACGCCGCACGCTCGGGTGCCGCACGAACAGAGCCGCCGCCCGGCGGATCATGCCGAACCGGTGGTCGCTGAGCTGGTTCTCCATCGCCTGCCAGATCAGCTCGCGCACATTGGCGCTGTCCAGCGCCGCCCGGACCTCACGCCGTACCCTGGGATCCTCGGCGGCCGAGGCGATGGCGGCGGCGAGGCCCGGTCGGTCGGCGAGCGGTTCCACCGCCGCCGCGACGAGCGGCCGGCGCACCTCGTCGCGTTCCAGCAGGAGCAACACGGCCTCCCGGATCTCGACCGTCTCCAGGCTGGACCGCAGCAGGTCCACCAGGCTGCGGTCGACCGCACCGTCGTGATCCGGCACGGCCAGCGTGCCCAGCAGCACGGACACTTCGTCGAGGTCGATGAGGTGTCGCAGCCCGTCGCGGAACTCCGGCAGCCCCCAGGCCACCTGGACGGCCTTCAGGAGATCGCGGTTCATGCGCCATCCGCTACCCGAAAGCCACTGCGGCCGAAACGTCCGCGACCCCGCGTCCGCCGCCACCCTGCCCGACGCAGGCACTATCGTTCTGGGGTGCGCATCCGCTTCGACGTACCCGCCGATCCCGCCTACCCCGCTCGGGTGGCCGCCACCCTCGCCGGTGTCCGGCTGCGTCGGTTCAGCTACATCGGCGCGGTGCTGGTGGCGGTCGGGGCGGTCGGCCTGGTGCTCTCGCGCGGGCTGGGCTGGGGTGAGCGCGCGTCCCCGCTGTGGCTGACGTTGGTGCTCGCCGGCGTGCTGTCGATGCTCTACCTGCCCTGGGTACGGTCGCGGGCCCGCCGCCGCTCGGGTGACTACGCCGTCGAGGGCGCGTACGAGATCACCGACGACAACATCATGATGCGCAGCGGCGCGGAGTCCGGCGGTATCGCCTGGGACGGGGTCGCCCAGGTGGAGGACAACCCGGATTTCTGGATCGTGTTCGTCGGCCGGATGCCGGCGACCGTGATTCCCCGGTGGTTGATGTCCGCCGAGGACGCCGAGACGTTGCGCGCCTTCATGACCGACCGGGGCCTCCTGGGCCCGCGTCCCTGACGGCTACGGGTCGGTTCTTCGGCTGGGCCAGGAAGCGCAGGTACTCCGCCCGGTCGAACGGGTTGCCGTCGGTGCGGGCCCGGCGCGGCGGCTCGCCGGACACCGGTCGGTCGCCTCCGGGCGTCGACGACCACAGCCCCTCCCCGCTGGACAGGTCGGGCAGACGCCGCTGCGCCTGGAGTTCGAGCCGCGCCGGCAGCACGCCACTGATCCGCCAGCCGGCGGCGACATCGTCGGTGCCGTCGACCCGGGCGCCGAGCCGGCCCAGGTACGACGTGACCGGGCCGAGCCGGTCGGCCGGCACCTCCACCTCGAAGCGGCGGCACGGCTCGAAGACCCGGGTGCCGGCCTCGGCGAGCGCCTGCATGAGGACGTACGGCGCGAGGTCCCGGAAGTGCCCGGCGGTCGTGATCGGCGACCAGTAGCCGCTGTGGGTGAGGGTGATCCGGATGTCGGTGACCGGCCAACCGTGACAGCCCTGGTCGAGGGCGGCGCGGGCGGCGTCCTCGATGGCCGCGTGGAACGACAGCGGCAGCGAGCCCAGCTCGACCTCCCGTCGGTAGTCCACGCCGACGCCGGGCTCGACCCGGAACCCGACCGTCCCGAAGAAGCCGTGTCCGATGATCTCCACTGCGGTGCCCGTGCCGGTCGGCCGCTCGATGTGCATGAGCCGTACCGGCCCGAACTCCGCCTCGACCCCGTACGTCTCGGCCAGCGTGGCGCTCAGCACCTCGCGCTGCACCTCGCCGTAGAGGAGCACGCTCGTGCCGCCCTCGGGAGCCACCCGGGTCCGCAGGAACGGGTCGGTGTCCGCGATGTCCAGCAGCGCGGCGTGCAGCGCCAGCGTCCGGGACCCGTCGCGGGGTCGCACCACCGCCTCCAGGGTCGGCGCGGGGAAGTACGACCGCCCGTCGAGGCCGGCCGGGCTGCCGAGCTGGTCGCCGAGGCGTACCCCGGTCAGGCCGCCGACCCGGGCGATGTGGCCGGCGGTCAGCGCGGCCTGGTCGGTGGCCGCGCCGACCACGTCGAGCCGCGTGATCCGCCCGTGCGTCGCGGTGGTCCCGCCGTCCGGCTCCCGGCGGTACGCGGTGACCCGCTCCCGCGCACGGAACTGCCCGCCGTACGAGCGCAGGTAGGCCACGCGTTCGCCGGAGGGGTCGCGCTCGATGGCGAACACCCGCGCTCGCGGGTCGGGTTCCGCCGGGGGCGCGGGCGGAAGCAGGGCCGCGATGGCGTCCAGCAGCTCCGGCACGCCGGCCCCGGACAACGCCGAGCCGAACAGCAGCGGGTACACCTGCCCCGCCGCGACCTGCGCCCGCAGGGCCTCGTCGATGCGGTCGGCGTCGGGCGGCCGGTCGTCGACGAGGGCGGCCAGTAGTTCGTCGTCGTGTTCGGCGAGAACCTCGGCGACGCTGTGGTCGTACCCCCGATGGCGCGGCCGGTAGGTGGCCTCGGGGGTGCCGGGCGCGCGGACCGTGCCCAGCGGGACGACGGTCGGCGCGAGGAGCCGGCGCGTGTCCGCGACCAGCTCGTCGACGCGGGCGCCGACCCGGTCGATCTTGTTGACGAAGATCAGGGTGGGCAGCCGGAGCGACCGGAGGATGCGCATGATCCGGCGGCTGTGCGGCTGGACGCCCTCGACGGCCGACAGCACCAGCACGGCCGCGTCGAGCACCCCGAGCGCGCGTTCGACCTCGGCCACGAAGTCGCTGTGCCCGGGGGTGTCGAGCAGGTTGACCTGGCGGTCGCGCACGGTGAACGAGGCGACCGCGCTGCGGATGGTGATGCCCCGCCGGCGCTCGATCGCTCCGGTGTCGGTCTGGGTGGTGCCCGCGTCGACGCTGCCGAGCCGGTCGATGACCCCGGTGGCGTGGAGCAGGCGTTCGGTCAGGCTGGTCTTACCGGCGTCGACGTGGGCGACGATGCCAAGGTTGATGGTCTGCACAGGCTGTCTGGTCCTCGAAAGCTCGCGTCCGGATGGGCGGGGTTTCGAGTCCTCGCATCGCCGTGCTCCTGCCTGCTGGTGATGCCGGGCCGTGCGGGCCCGGTCCTTCTCCGGCCACGCTTGCACGGCCGCTGGCGTCGGGCCACCGATTTACGCGCGCTTGATTAGATAGTGGTCTGTCAATACATTGGGGGCGGGCGTCACCGCGTTCCGGGCAACAACCCGAAGCGGTGACTGACAGCTTCACCTCGAGCCGGGCACGTCGGTCGTACGCATCGACCACTCGCTGTGGCGCATCGCCGCGCCGTACCCGGCGTGTCGCCGCGTCCGCCCCGGACGCGCGCTGCCGCGCCGGTCTCCCGCTTGATGGCAGAAGGACTTCCCATGACCATTCTCCGCGCCCGCCCCGCCCCGACCCTCGCGGTCGTCGCCGCGTTGGCCGCCGCCGTGACCGCGACCGGCACGGCCCTGCTCGTCGCGCCAGCCGCAGCCGCCCAGGGCTGCCGGGTCGACTACACGCCCAACCAGTGGCCTGGCGGTTTCACCGCCAGCGTCAAGGTCAGCCCGGGCGACACCGCCGTCTCCGCCTGGACCGTCACCTGGACGTACGCCGGGAACGAGCGCGTCACGAGCGGCTGGAACGCCACGGTCAGCCAGTCCGGATCGACGGTGACCGCCCGCAACATGTCGTACAACGGAAGCATCCCGGCCGGTGGCGTCACCGAGTTCGGCGTGCAGGGCACGTACGGCACCAGCGGTGGAGCGCCGATCGGCTTCAGCCTGAACGGCGTACCGTGCAACGGCGTCGCGCCGACGACGCCTCCGCCGACGACGCCGCCTCCCACCACGCCTCCGCCGACAACGCCGCCTCCCACGACGCCGCCGCCGCCGACGACGCCCCCGCCGACGACGCCGCCTCCCACGACGCCTCCGCCTCCCACGACGCCCCCGCCGACGACGCCGCCGCCGGTCGGCTGTGCCGGAGCGGTGCTCTGCGACGGCTTCGAGAACCAGACCGGTTCGACACCGTCCGGCGACTGGGCCGTCGTGAGCCCGGACTGTTCCGGTGCCGGAACCGCCACCATCGACACGACCACCACGCACAGCGGCAGCCGAGCCGTGCGGATCAACGGGGCGGCCGGGTACTGCAACCACGTCTTCATCAGGTCCACGAAGAACCTCGGCAGCGTGGGCAGCGTCCGCTATGGCCGGATCTGGGTCCGGCACACCACCGCCCAGCCCACCGACCACACCACGATGATGGCGATGACCGACGCCGCCGACGGTAACCGGGACCTGCGGATGGGCGGCCAGAACGGCGCGCTGCAGTGGAACCGCGCCTCCGACGACGCGACCCTGCCGGAGCAGAGCCCGGCCGGGGTGGCACAGAGCGTGCCGTTGCCCACCAACCGGTGGACCTGCCTCGAGTTCATGGTGGACGGCTCGTCCGGTCAGCTCCGCACCTGGCTGGACGGCGCCGCCGTCGCGGGGCTGACCGCGGACGGCGTACCCACGCACGACATCGACGGGCAGTGGTACAACCGCACCTGGCGACCGCAGCTCACCGACCTGAAGCTGGGCTGGGAGAGCTACGGCAACGGGTCCGACACCCTCTGGTACGACGACGTCGCGGTCGGATCCAGCCGGATCGGCTGCTGACCGCCGGAGGTGGGATCGGGGGGGGTGTGGCACGGCCGACGTGCCGCACCCCCGGCCGTCCCCGCGCCCGCCGTCGGTCGCTGCCGGAACGGCCCACCTGGTGGAGGCCGGCCGGCCGGCGCGACGATAGCCTGCTGTCATGGCGAGCGCCGAACTCCAGGAGCTGATCGTCGTGGACGCCGAGGCGCTGCGCGCGTGGTTGTCCGCCAACCACACCACGTCGCCGGGCGTCTGGCTGGCCCTGACCAAGAAGGGCGGCACGGTCACGACGCTGACCTGGCAGCAGGCGGTCGACGAGGCGCTCTGTTACGGCTGGATCGACGGGCAGGCCCGCAAGCGGGACGAGGAGTCCTCCTGGATCCGGTACACCCCCCGCCGTCCGCGCAGTATCTGGTCACAACGCAACGTCGCCCACGTGGCGCGGCTGGAGACGCAGGGGCGGATGACACCCGCCGGCCGGGTCGCGGTGGAAGCCGCCAAGGCCGACGGGCGGTGGGCGGCCGCGTACGCCCCGCCGTCGGAAGCCGAGGTGCCGGCCGACCTGCTCGCCGCCATCGCCGCCGATCCCGCCGCCCAGGCCATGTTCGACGTGCTCACCAAGACCAACCGGTTCTCTCTCATCCACCGCGTCAACGCGGTCAAGCGGGCCGAGACCCGCGAGCGGAAGATCGCCGAGTTCGTCGCCATGCTGGCCCGCCACGAGACCCCGTACCCGCAGAAGGCCAGGCCGTCGAGCCCTCCGTCGTCGTGATCCGGGGCAGCGTCAAGTAGCCGTCCACTGGGTCCGGTCATCCTTGCCGGACCCAGTCACCCCGAACGAAGGACAGAGGAACCCGGTGTCCAGCCTCGCCCTGGTCGTAGCGGTCGGTGTCGCGATCCTGGTCGGTACGGGCGCGGCCCGTCGGCTCCGGATCGCTCCGCCGGTGCTGCTGCTGATCACCGGTGTCCTCCTCGGCTTCGCCCCCGCCCTGCGCGGGGTGCATCTGCCGCCCGAGGCCGTCCTGTTGGTGTTCCTTCCGGTGCTGCTCTACTGGGAGGCGTTCTCCTCCTCGCTGCGCGAGATGCGCCGGAACCTGCGGATCATCGTGCTGCTGAGCGCCCTGCTCGTGGTGGCGACGGCGGCCGGTGTGGCGGTCGCCGCGCACGCGCTCGGGCTCGGCTGGGGAGCGGCCTGGGTGCTGGGCGCCGCGGTCGCGCCGACCGACGCGACGGCGGTCGGCGTCCTGGGCCGGATGCTGCCCCGACGTATCGCGACCACGTTGCGCGCGGAGAGCCTGGTCAACGACGGTACGGCGCTGGTGATCTACACGCTCGCGGTCGGGATCACCCTGGGCGAGGAGCACCTGGGCGTCGGTCGGGTTGCCGGGTTATTCGCCTTCTCGTACCTCGGTGGCATCGCGTCCGGCGCGGTCGTGACGTTCCTCGTCCTGCAGATCCGCCGCCGGATGACCGACCCCTTCCAGCACAATCTGCTCGCGCTGCTGACGCCCCTGACCGCCTATCTGATCGCCGAGGCGGCCGAGGTGTCCGGTGTCCTCGCGGCCGTGGTCAGCGGACTGTGGGTGGGCCGCGCCTCACCGCGCCTCTTCCCTGGTAAGGCCCGCCGGCACGTCCACACCGTCATGGAGTTCGTGACCATGCTGGCGAACGCCGCGCTGTTCGTCCTGGTGGGGCTGGAGGCGCAGTCGGCGGTGCGCGGACTGGACCACACCGGTCTGGCGCACGGCATGCTGGTCGCGCTCGTGGTCTGCGCGGTCATCGTCGCGGTGCGGTTCGGCTGGCTCTTCACCAGCCCGTACGTGATCCGGGCGATCGACCGCCGACCGCAGCAGCGTGAACGCCGGCTGAGCGGGCGACCCCGCGCGCTCATGTCGGCGGCCGGGTTCCGGGGCGCGGTGTCGATGGCGGCGGCGCTGGCCGTACCGCACACGCTTCCCTCCGGAGCGGAATTCCCGGACCGGGACCTCATCGTCTTCGTCCCGGCTGTGGTGATCGCCGTGACCCTGCTCGTGCAGGCGCCGCTGATGCCCCGGGTGACGCGCTGGGCCGGACTGGGCGCCGACTCCGAGGCCGAGCGGGAACGCCGGCAGGCCGAGATCACGTCCCTGGACCGGGCGTTGGAGTCCCTGCCCACGATGGCCGCCGAGCTGGGTACGAGCGACGGCGTGCACGAGCAGTTGCGCACGGAGTACGACCGCCGGCTGCGGGTCCTGCGCGACGGTGACGCCGCCGCCGGCCCGGACGAGGCCGCGGCCGACTACGAGAAGCAGTACGCCGACCTGCACCTCGCGGTCATCGACCACCGCCACGAGACCGTCGTGCGTATGCGCGACGCGGGCGAGATCGACGACGAGGTGCTTCGCCGGGTCCAGGACGGACTCGACCTCGAACAGGTCCACATGACGCAGCGCCGGGACAACGACAACCGCTAGGCACCGTCCACGCGGGCGGCGATGTCCCGCAGGGCGGCGATGTGGCCGCTCAGGGCCGCGCGCCCGGCCACGGAGAGATTGATCCACGTCCGGGGTCGCTTGCCCACGTAGCCCTTGCGCACCTCGACGTAGCCGCCGTCGCTCAGATTCGAGATCCGCTTGGAGAGGGCCGAATCGCTCAGGTCCATGGCGTCGCGGACGAATGCGAACTCGGCCCACTCGGTCCCCGCCAGCAGCGCCAGGATGGCCAGCCGGGTGGGATCGAGCAGGACCGGGTCCAGCTTCGGGTCGGCCGCCACGGTCAGGCCGGGCGGGTGAGGACGCGGCGCTGCCACCACGGCCCGGCGGCGGCCAACAGGACACCGCCGACCAGGCCGAACCACGCCCAGAGGTGCGGGACGTCCAGGGCGGTGGCGAGGGCCGCGCCACCGATCAGGAGGGCCAGCACCAGTGCCGACCACAGCAGGCTCGACGTGTCGGGGGTGGCACGGGGACGCACCGGCCGCCGTAGCAGCGCCGCTCCCCATCGGGTGTTGGCCGCCATCGAGGCGAGCAGCAGCAGGATGACGATGGTGGTGCCGTAGGTGCGCACGAAGTCCGGATACCGGTCGGCCACGATCCCGTACGCCATGACGAGGATTCCGGCCGCGAGCCAGGTCCACCGGGACCGGCTGGCGGCCGCCGCCGTCTGGTCCCGGCGCCGGTCGACGTCCTCGAGGGCCCGCCGTGCCTCTTCTGGTGTCGGGGTGGTGCCCATCGCACAACTCCTTGAGCTAGGGAAAGTACTTGCTCGTACGGAAAGTTAACACTCACTTTCCGTACGAGCAAGTTGTTGCCGGATCGGACATCGCGCTGCCGCGCGGACCGGCGTGCGACCCGGCCGGCAGCGCCCTGGGACTCACTCCGGGAGCTGGTAGAGGCGGTAGCGGGTGACGGTGTCGAAGCCGATCTGCCGGTACACCGGCTCGCCCTCGCTGCTCGCCTGAAGGGTGGCGATCCGCAGCCCGGCCGCGCGGGTGATGCGCAGCGCCTCGCGGGTGAGGGCGGTCGCGATGCCCTTGCGGCGGTGGTCGGGCTGGGTGGCGATGCAGTACAGAGCGCCGACGTCGGTACCGAGCGACAGGGTGCACGTGCCCACCGTGCGGCCGTCCACGATGCCGGCGAGGCGGACCACGTCCGGGTAGGCGAAGGACAGTTCCCGGTCGACGACGAGCCCGAGGTCGCCGGGGACGCCCAGCGGTCCGGCGTACGCCTCGACGTACTCGCGCATCTCGGCCCGCGTGGCGGCGACCTGGATCCGCAGGTCGCCGGGTGCCTCGACCTCGGGCAGCGTGGTCACGTCCACCGCCATGACGGGCATGTCGGAGATCTGCGTCGCGCCGCGCGCGAGCAGGCCCTCGGCGGTGCCGTCGTCGCTGTCCGCACCCACCCACCAGCCCCAGACCGAGCCGGTCAGGTGCTTCCTCGCCTCCGTGATCGCGTCGTCGAGCTGGCGCCCGCGCACACGCAGTACACCGTTGAGCAGCGGGTGCGGGACGTCGGTGCGATAGGTCGGCAGGTCGGTGTCGGGCTGGGCGCCGGCCCAACCGCACCAGTACGTGCGGTTCGCGGCGAGCTGAGGTTCCAGGTCGTGGATGGAGTACGTGGTCATACCCTCAGGACAAGGTTCGGCGGGGGAAAGTTCGATTCCGCGGTGCACTCTCTAGAACCGGGGCGGCCGTGGGGTGTGCAGAAGGCGCACCTCGCGCACCAGGCCCTCTTTCTCCCTCAGCAACCAGGTCCCCCCGGGCGGGCAGTGGTACGGATCCTCCGGCGGGTTGATGAAGGCGTTCTCCCAGATCGTGACGCCGGACCCGGCGAGCACTCCGGTGATCCTGGCACCGACGCCGGACTCGTAGTCCTGCCGCATGACGGCGAAGACCGGTTCCCGACCGATCGTCCGGATGCCGCTCGGCCACCAGAAGGTCATGTCCTCGGCCCAGCGGGCGGCCACCTTGTTCAGCCGGGCGCCGTCCGGCACCGCCGACAGGATGGTCGCCGCCTCCTGCTGTCGTTCGGCGCGCAGCGCCACGGTCCCGCCGTGCCGCTCGTCGTGCACCCGGGGGAGGACTTCGGCCAACTGCCGGCGTGCCTCGCTCAGGCGACTACGGACAGTGCCGACCGGCGTACCGCAGAGGTCGGCGATCTGCTCGTACGAGTTGTTACTGGTGAAGTACCGCAGCAACGCCACCGTCTGCGCGGCCGGCGACAACTGCTGGATCGCGTGCCAGACCCAGTCCCGCATGGCGCTGCGTTCGATGCGGGCGACCGGGTCGTCCAGCTCCGAGGCGAGCAGATTCTCGCCGGCCACCCCGACCGGAACGGGGACGCGGGCGCGGAGCATCGTCCGGCAGTTGTTGCGCACGATGGCGTGTAGCCAGGACCGCGCGGCGCCGGGGTCGCGCAGCTCACCGATGCGGCTGAACGCCGTGATCGCCGCATCCTGGCAGGCGTCCTCGGCGTCGGGCCGGGAGCCCAACAGACGGCGTGCCACCGCGAGCATGCCGGCATAGTGGCGGTCGAGAAGCAGCGCGAAGCTGGCCGGATCGCCCTGCTGGGCGCTCCGGACCTGCTCGGCCGTGTCGTCGGCCGACACGTCCGTCGAGGTCGGGAGAAGCATCCGGGAACGCTAGCTCGCCGGTGGGAAAAATCCATCGAGAGGATCGAACTTTCGTCGCGCCGGCGACGTCTGCTGAACATGGGTTACGAGACAGGACCGCGTTTCGGCAGGGACGAACCGGTCGGTGCGTGCCGCCTTCGACCCCGGTGTCGGCTTCCCCGCGCCCGGGATTGTCGGATCCTGCGGCGAACTGTCCGATCCAGTCATCGTGAAGTAGACCTTCACTCGGTGGACGCAGCGTGATCAACGTGACGGACGATGTCGGCTCCGGTCGGACAGAGGAATCGGCGTCGCAGGGGGAACCGCGCCTGCAGATCATGGGCCCGCTGCGGGTCTGGCGCGGTGCGGCCGAACTCGACGCGGGCCCGCGCCAGCAACGCCGCCTCCTGGCGGTCCTGTTGGCCCGGCAGGGACGTCCGACCACCACCAGCGATCTGTTGGATCTCGTCTGGGGTCCCGATTCCCCGGCCAGCGCCGTGAACGTGATCCACAAGTACGTCGCGGCGCTGCGCCGCCTACTCGAACCCGACCTGCCCGCGCGGGCCGTCGGCTCGTACCTGTTGCGGCACGGCAACGGGTACCTCTTCGTGGCCGGGCCGGAGACGCTCGACCTCGTCGCGTTCCGTCGCGACGTCTCGGCGGCGAAGTCCAGCCTGGCGCAGGACCGTCCGGACGAGGCGTTGGAGCACTATCTCGACGCGCTGGGACGCTGCCACGGTTCGTCCGGTGACGGACTTCTGGACAGCGCCGCCGCCGCGGCGGTCTGCGCGGGCATCGACGGCGAGTTCTTCGACGCCGCGATCGCCGCCGCCGCTGTGGCCGTACGGCTGCGTCAGCCCGCCCGGGTCCTGACGCCGCTGCGGCTCGCGGCGACGATGGGTGAACTCAACGAACCGGTCCACGCGAGCCTCGTGACGACCCTCGCCGCAGCGGGGCAGCAGGCGGAGGCGTTGGCCGTGTACGGCGACATCCGGACGCGCCTCGACGAGGAGTTGGGCATCGACCCCGGCTACCACCTCCAGGATGCCCATCGACGGGCCCTCACCCAGACGGCGCTGACGCCCGCCGAGGAAGCGGACCCCGTGGTGGCCCGGGCGGCACCGCTGGTCCGCCCGGCCCAGCTTCCGCCGGACCCGTCCTTCTTCGTGGGTCGCGAATCCGAACTGCTGATCCTGGGCGACCTGACCACGGGGATGCGGGCCGCCGGGCGGACCAGTCCACTGGTGATCGCGATGGACGGCATGGGTGGAGTGGGCACCTCGACGCTCGCCACGCACTTCGCCCACCGGGTGGCCGACGAGTTCGCCGACGGGCAGCTCTACCTCGACCTGCGGGGGCACCTCTGCGCGGGCGAGCGCCTGTCGGCCGACGACTCCGTACGCTCGCTGCTGCACATGGTGGGCGTGCCCGCCTCCGACGTGCCCGACACGTTCGACGCGCGGATCGGCACGTATCGAAGCATGACGGCCGGTAAGCAGATGCTCTTCCTGCTGGACAACGCCCACGACGCCGCCCAGGTGCGCCCGCTGCTGCCGAACTCGGCACGGAGTCTCGTGATCGTCACGAGCCGGCGGGCCCTCGTCGGCCTCGCGGCCTTCGACGGCGCGCACCTGCTCCGGGTCGACCCACCCGATCTGCCGACGGCCCGTCGACTGCTCGAACGTCGTCTCGCCGGCCTGCCAAGCCGGACGACCGACGACGGGGAGTGGGCCGGCACGGCCGACGAGATCATCGAGCTGTGTGGTCGGCTCCCGCTGGCGCTGGCCATCCTGGCGGCCCGGATCGCCGCTCGTCCGGGCCTGTCGCTCGCCACCATCGCCGCCGAGCTGCGCGACAGCGCCCACCGGCTCGAGGCGTTCGCGGCCAGCCGCGGGCTGGTCGATCCTCGGACGGCTTTCTCGTGGTCCTATCGGCAGCTCAGTCCGGAGGCCGCCCGGCTGTTCCGACTGCTGTCGGCCGCCCCGCTGCCCGGTGTCACGGCCGAGGCCTGCGTGAGCCTCGCCGACCGCGATCCGGACACCACGCGTGCCCTGCTCGCCGAGCTGATCGACGCGGCGCTGGTGAGCGAGCACGAGGACGGCAGACTCACGTCGCACGTGCTGGTCAAGGCGTACGCCGAGGAGCTGTTGGAGGCCGAGGAGCCGGCGGCGGAACGACAGGCGGCGCTCAGCCGCCTGCTGCAGCACTACCTGCACAGCAGCTACCAGGCGCAGCTCGCGCTGCACCCGAACCGTTCGCCGATCGAGCCGGCGCCGCCGCTGCCCGGTGTCGTCGTCGAGCGGCCGGGCACGCACGACGAGGCGATCGCCTGGTTCGACCGCCAGCGGGAGGTGCTCACGGAGGTGGTCCGCCTCGCCGCCGACGTCGGGTACGGCATCGTGCCGTGGCAGCTCGCCATCTCGATGCAGCAGTACCTGCAGTGGGCCGGACGCTTCCAGGACTGGGAGGACGTCATGCGCAGCGCGCTACGTGCCGCGCGAGCACGCCACGACGTCGTGGGGGAGGCGCACGTCCTGCGCAGCCTGGCGGGTGCCCGGTACTTTCTCGGAGCCCACGAGGAGGCGCTCGGCCTGCTCGGCGAGGCCGCACCGACCTACCAGGACCGGGGCATGCGTCTGGAACAGGCGTTGGTGCACAACAACTGCCACCAGGTGCTCAGCGTGTTGGGCCGACACGACCCTGCGCTCGCGCACAGCACGGAGGCGCTGGCGCTCTTCCGCCTGCTCGGCCACCGGCAGGGCGAGATCTGCAGCCTGCTGCGGATGGGACGGTCGTTGACCGCCCTGGGGCAGGTCGGTGAGTCGATCCAGGTGCTCCGGGAGGCGCTCGACCTCAACGAGCGGGCGGGGCGTGCGCACGAGGAGAGCGCGATTCGTGCCGCCGTCGCGGACAACCTGGTCGAGACCGGCCGTGTCGCGGAGGCGGTGACGGAGCTGGAACTCGCGGCGAGCACGGCGCGGCGCGTGGGGAACCGGCCGTCGCAGTTCGCCGCGCTGCGGCAGATGGCCGACGTTCTCATCGCCGTCGGTGACCTGCCCGGTTCCCGCCGCGCGTTCGAACAGGCCCGCACGCTGCTGCGGGAGTTTCCCGACGGTGGTACCGACGGCATGCGTGCCTCGGTCACCCGACTGGCCCAGAAACTGGCGTGACCGGTCGGTTTGTCGTGGCCCGCCCGGGGAAGCCGGATCGCGTTCCGGGCACGAGGTGTCCCGTTGTCGAGGGCTGGCGCCACTGCGGCGACCAGCGCGGTTGGGAGTACGCGTGAAGGCCGTCGTTTACCACGGTATCGGTGACATTCGGGTCGACGACGTGCCCGAGCCCCGCATTGAACAACCCACGGACGCGATCGTCCGGGTCACCACGGCGGCGATCTGCGGCACCGACCTGCACTTCGTCCGTGGCACCATGCCCGGGATGAAGCCGGGCAAGGTGCTCGGCCACGAGGGCGTCGGGGTGGTCGAGGAGGTCGGCTCGCAGATCCACAACTTCCGGCCGGGTGACCGGGTGGTGATCTCGGCGGTGCTGGGCTGCGGGTCCTGCTGGTACTGCCGCCGGGGCCTCTTCGCGCAGTGCGACAACGCCAACCCGCTCGGACCGCGGACCGGTACGGCATCGCCCGGCTCACCCGAGATGCAGGGTCCGTTCAACGGCTTACAGGCCGAGTACGCGCGCGTGCCCTTCGCGCACACCAACCTGATCTCCCTTGCCGAGAACGTCACCGAGTCGCAGGCCATCACGCTGTCCGACATCTACCCGACCGGCTACTTCGGAGCGGTCCTCGCCGATGCCGACGACGGCAAGGTCGTGACGGTCTGGGGTTGCGGTCCGGTGGGGCAGTTCGCCATCCTCTCGGCGTACCAGCGTGGCGCGTCCCGGGTGATCGCGATCGACGGGCACGCCGACCGGCTGGAGCATGCCCGTGGCCGTGGCGCCGAGGTGATCAACTTCAACGAGGTCGACCCGGTCGACGCCATCATGGAGTTGACGAACGGTATCGGGGCCGACTGCGCGATCGACGCCGTCGGAGTGGACAGTGAGAGCGCCAAGTCGGGGCCCGCGGCGGGCAGGGACGCCGAGCGCAACGCCGAGGAGCAGCGCGCGCTGTCGCCGAACCTCGACAGTCAGGGCCAGGATGGGCACTGGAAGCCGGGTGACGCGCCGAGCCAGGCGCAGACCTGGGCGGTCGACAGCCTCGCCAAGGTCGGCACGCTGGGCATCGTGGGCGTCTATCCGCCCGGCGACCGGTACTTCCCGATCGGTATGGCCATGGGTCGCAACCTGACCATCCGCGCCGGCAACGGCAACCATCCCCGGTACATCCCCAAGCTGGCGGCCATGGTCGCCTCCGGTCAGGTCCGTCCGGAGGATGTCGTGACCGAGCACGAACCGCTGACCGACGCGGTTGGCGCGTACCGGGAGTTCGACCTGCGCAGCCCCGGCTGGCTGAAGGTGGCCCTGCGCGCCACCTGAGTCCTCGGTGTCGACGGCGGCAACACCCGGCCCTGAACCGATTCCGGACCTGTTCCGTGTGAGGGGCGAACGGTTTCCGGACCTCCTGGAAGCCGGGTGACCGCTGGAGATTTCCGATGATGCGCAACCACGTGACACCCCTCATCGCCGCGCTGGCCGTCGGCGCGGTGACGCTCACGGCGTGCGGCCCGAGCCAGGTGCCACCCGGCCCGGCGCGGGCCGCCGACCTGAGCGGCAGCCCGGCGGCATCACCACCGGGCGTCGCCGACCTCGCCCTCACGTCCGGCACCGCGAAGTCCAACAACGCGGCGGAGGGCACCGGTGACTGGGCGGTACCCAACGGCGGGGTGGCGACCGGGGCCGCCCGCGAGTCGGCGCAGCGCTGGGTGCAGATGACCCTGGGCCGGGCGGGCAAGCTCGACCCCGTCGTCGTCAACGGCGCGGGGCTGACCCTGTATCGGTTCGACAAGGACAGCAACAACCCGCCGAGGTCGAACTGCGACGGCGACTGCGCCGTCACCTGGCCACCGGTCACGGTGACGCCGGGCGGCAAGATCTTCGTCGCGGGGGTCAAGGCCGAGGCCGTCGGAACGGTCCGGCGCTCGGACGGCAGCCGGCAGGTCACCATCGGCGGCTGGCCGGTCTACCGCTTCGCCAAGGACACCAAGCCCGGCGACACCAAGGGGCAGGGGGTCGGGGGAACCTGGTTCGGCGTGACCCCGACCGGCGGCAAGGCCGGCGCGTCCGGTGGCGAGCAGCCCGCCGCGGAGTCGCCGGCCCCACCGGCCACCAGCGCCGTCTTCTTCGACGACACCAACTTCGGCGACGGCGCGGGCTCACAGGGGGTCGCCGGCACCGGTTGCCGGAACCTGAGCCGCCCGGGTGTCTCCTCCTCGGTGGCGGCGCCCGGGTCGCTCAAGCTCTGGGCGGGCCCGGACTGCACCGGCCGCTCGAAGGTGATCAACGGGGACGTCGCGGATCTGGCGACCGTCGACTTCGACAACGCCGTCGTCTCGGTGCGCCTGGGCTGATCCCGGCGGTACGGCTCGCGCCGGCCCGGCCACTGGCCGGGCCGGCGCGTTGCTGTCTGTCGCCCTAGAGCGTGGCGCTGACGTACACCGTGCCGTCGGTCGTCTCGACCCGGACACTGCCGATCTGGGCCTCGTCGATCAGGGCACTGCCGTCCAGGGTGACGCCCTCGGCGGCCCCGCGCTCCGACACCAGCCAACTGCCCGCCAGCACCGTGCTGCCGTCCTTGCCGACGACCAGCAGGCGACAACGCTGGCCCTGCGGGATGCCGGACACCGTGGCGTTGAGGCGTACCCAGCCGGGGGACGGCTGGACGGCGACGGCGAGGCGAGCGCCGGTGCGCGGATCGGCCGCGCTGGCGGAGCGGACCGCCCGGTCCGATGGCACGCTCGGGCTCGGCGGCGGCGCGGTCGCGTCCGTCGTCGTGTCGCCCCGGGGTACGAGGAAGGCGCCGCCGAGGACGGCCGAGGCGACGACCGCCGCGGCGACCCCGGTCACGGCTTGACGGCGGCGGCGCTCGTCGCCGGCCTCGCCGCGGATCTGCCGCAGGGTGCGCTGCAACAGCAGGTCGCCGTCCTCCGGCGGGCCGTCGAGCAGCATCACATCGGGTACGTTCTCGAGCGCGTCCGCCCACGTCCGCAGCGATTCGACCTCGGCCCGGCACTGGGCACAACTCGCCAGGTGCTCCTCGGCTCGGCGGGCCGACTCCTCGTCGAGTGCGCCCAGCAGATAACCGCCGACGTCGAAGTGGTCGGCGCGGGGCGATGAGCTGTCGGATGTCATGAGGCAGGCCGTTCCACCCCGGCGCGACGCTCGGCGAGATCGCGGAGGGCTCGGAGTGCGTAGTAGGAGCGAGACTTCACGGTGCCCGGCGGGATCCCGAGGACCTGGGCGGCTTCCGCGACTGTACTCCCGCGCAGGTAGACCTGCTCGAGCACCTGTCGGTGTTCGATCGAGAGGCGATTGAGGGCGTCCGTCACGACGATCGAGTTGACCACCTGGTCGGCGTGGTCACGCTCGACCGCGGACTCCGTCGGGCCCTCCGGCACCTCGGGTGGCCGCGCGTTCCGGGCGCGGACGGTGTCGGTCACGATGTTGCGGACGACCGTCAACAGCCAACCCCGTACCGAGCCCTTGCCGTTGACCAGGCTGTCGGGGTGACGCCACGCGCGTACCAGCGCTTCCTGGACGACGTCCTCCGCGGCCGCGCGGTCGCGGGTCAACTGTGTCGCGTAAGCGAGCATCGCGCGTCCGTGCTCCTCGAATATGGACCGGACCAGTGCCTCGCCTGCCACTTCGCGCCGACGAACAGGTCCTGATCCCGCCATTGCTACCACCCTTTTGCTGACCCTCACGTCTCCGGCGTGTCCGCCGGTTGTCTACGGGTCCTGAGGATGCACGTCCTGTTAGTACCGATAGTTGATCAATAGAAGATTTGTCTACTGACCCACGTCGAGACCGATTCGAGATGTCAACCGTCGCCGATGCATGTGCGGCGGCGCCGTCCCCGCTGGGCTCGGACGACACGTCCGAGCCCAGCGCGGTGGTGCGTCACGGGGCTGCCGGTGACGGCTCGCCCTCGACGGTGATGTCCCGTAACGCGTCAGCGAACAACCGCATGGAACGGCGTCCTCCCGGATTCAGCAGGACGTCGACGCCGTCCGGGAGCAGCGTCAGCAGCTCGCCCAGGTCGACCTGCCGCCACTCGGCGGCGTCGACCCGGGCCTGGTCCACCGCTCCGGTCGCGACGAGCACACACGGCACGTCGTCTGGCGCCGGTGCCACGATGACGTCACCCTCGCTGTCCAGCGCGACGTCCACGAGGCTGTCCCGCAGTGCCAGGAGCACCACGTCGACGCCCGCGCGACCGGAGGCGACCAACTGCGCGGCGGCGTCCGCCGGGCTGGTGGGCGCCGCTGGATCCTCCGGCCGGTACAGCGGATTGGCGGTGAAGCGGCCGACGGTGCCCTCGGGCTCGACCAGCCAGCCACCGACGATGGCCTCCACCGGAGGCACGTCGGTGGTCTCCGCCGGCCCCTCGTCGGGCGCCTCCCAGCGGGTGTCCGTCAGCAGCATCCAATTCCGCTGCCGGTCGCCGTTGTCGTTCTCGTTCATCACTTCGTCCCCTTGGGCTTTGGATGGAGCTGCGAGAATTCGCCGCCGTTCTGCACGGCCAACGTCGCGATGGGTTGGCCCGCGCTGGTCACCAGGCCGGCCTCGTCCACGCCCTCGGTGGTGACGACCACCTCGTTCGCCGCGAAGATCCGTCGCCGGTTGCCGAGAGCAGCCATGGCGTCGGCGAAATCCTGCCCTGCCGTGCCGGATGTGTTGCCGAAGTTGCAGGAGATCAGGGCGATGGACCTCTTCGAATTGGGATCGAAGAGGTCGTTGTGGTGCAGGACCTTCGCGAACTCTCCACCCGGGACGTGCAGCACCGTGCCGTCCGTCAGGCGTACGGCGGCGCCGTTCGGGTTGCCGTGCGCGATGACCAGGGTGGGATCATTTCTCAGTCCGGCCCAGGGCGGAGAGACGAACTCGTTGCCCGCGAAGCCGGTGTCGGTGCCGGGCAGCTTGCGGACCGCCTTCAGTCCCGGGGCGGCGGCCGTTCCGTCGATGTTCCGACCGAAGGCGAGGTTGGCGTCGGTCCGGGCCCAACTCGTGAAGCTGTCGTTGTCGGTGGCCCTGCTCGGGAAGAGCACGCCGATCAGTTTGCCGTTGTTGTCCACCAGCGGGGTCGACTCGACGTCCGAGGCGTGGAACGTCTTCAGGTGGCCCTTGCTGTTCTGGCCGAGGATCAGCGTCGGGTCGTTGGCCTGCTTCTTCTTGGCAGCCTTGAGGTCCCGGTTGAACCGCAGATCGAACAGCTTCGTGTCGATCTTGTTGAACACGCCCTTGATGGTCTTGCCGAGACCGACCTCGGTGACCTTGGCGTCGATTCCGCGTCCCACCGTGGTGGCACCGCCGCCGGTGATCTCCTTGGTGCTGTTCTTGATGCCGTCCGCGATCTTGCCGGGGCGGATCTTGCCGGCGAACTTGTTGGCGAACTTGATGACGCGGCTGACGATTCGCCCGCCGGGGACGAGGCCGAGGGCGAGTCCGCCGGCGGCGAGGGCGATCTCGGCGGGATCGCCGCCGAGGGCTGCGGCGGCGAGGTCGATGGCGCCCGAGAGGAAGCCGATCGCTGATCCCAGGGGCGGGAAGATGAACGAGGCGACCACCGAGAGCACGTCCAGGATGGTGGTGATCCACTCGATCACGGTGCTCTGCAGGAAGTCGATGAATGCCTCAAACGCTTCGACGATCTTGTCCCAGAGGGACCGCTGTGGTGCGTCCTTGGCCAGTTGGTGCAGAGTGTCGGCGGCGGTGCGGGCGGCCTGGTCGCGCAGGGCGGTGGCCTGACCGAGCAGCGACTTCGCGCCGTCGAGTGCTTGCTGGGCGTCGGCGGCCCGGTTCTTGGCGGCGGTGGCGTCGTCGGTGGCCTGTTCCTTGGCGTCCGGAGTGGTCGTGGTGTCGGCGTTCATGACGAGAAGCGCGGCCGCCGCGCTGACGGCGGCGGCCTGGGCGGCGCTCTGGTCTCCGGCGGCCTGTCGGGCCTGGTCGAGGGCGCGCAGCGACATGCTCTGCGCCTCTTCCAGCGAGGGCAGGTACCGCAGGTACGCGTCGGCGGCGCTGGCGTAGGAGTTCGCCATCCCGTCCAGACGTCCCGGCAGATTGCCGATCAGGTCCCGGAAGGCGTCCATGGCCTTGCCCTGGCCGACGTCGATCTGGCTGCCCGAGGCGAGCAGGCCGTGCGCCTCCTGAGTGGTTCTGGCCAGCTCCTGGTATGCCCGGGTGATCTCCTCGAAGGACTCGGGATCACCCGGCACTGGATCTGAATCGAGCTGCAACACGGACCACTCGGCGTCGCCCGGACGCGTCATGACGAACCTCCCCATCGCATCGTCAGGCCGGCGCCCGAGCCGTCCGCCGGGAGCCGAGTCGCACACGTAACCGGGGGGAGATTGGTTCACCTGATGAACCGGGCCGGCCGCCGATCCGTGTACGCCGCAGTTGCCGAGACGGTCGGGAGGGTGCGGAGATGAGCGAGCGGATGGGCAGGCCGGCGGGGGAGTGGGCGCGATGAGCGAGATCCTCGTTCCTGGCGCGGAGCTGGAACGCGTACACGAACTGCTGCGGCGTACGAAGGAGTTGATGGACAGCGCGTCGGTCCGGTCAATGGGTGCGGTGGTCGACACGCTCGGTCAGCGCGGCCTGGAGGACGCCGCCCGGCACTTCGAGAAGCGGTGGGGTGACGGTCGGCACGTCGTGGGCAAGGACTTCGGGGGCGTGCGCGACGCCGCGAAGGCCGTCGCCGACGCGTTCCGGGAGACCGACACCCAGACGGTCAACGCGTTGACCGCGCCGGACCAGCAGGCGGCACAGTGAGCGCCCCGACCCAGGCCCATGCCGCGACGCCGGTCCCGACCGGCTTCCAGCTGCGCACTCCGCAGGCGTGGGTCGACTTCCCGGTGGCCGATGAGGCGAGCGAGAACCGACTGGGTGAGGAGGCGCGGGGCCACGCCCTGACCGGCGGGTTCACCGCCGACCAGGCCGGCCGCTTCGCCGAGCAGGTACGCCGGTCGGTACGCCAGGCCCGGCGCGGCGGCGCGGTGCACGCGGCCGGCGTCTTCGAGATGTACGAGGACGGTCCGCTCACCGCTACCGTGGTGGTCGCGGTGGTCACGCCACCGGCCAACGGCGACATCCTCGGCGCGTTGACGGCGGTGGCGCACCCCAACCGGGCCGACGGGACCTGGCGGCGGGTGACCACCGCGGCGATTCCCCGAATCGGCACCGTCGGCCGGGTGTACGGCATCCAGAACGTCGTCCAGGACGGCGTCACGATGCGGTGCGCGGTGATGCACAGCGTCGTGCCGATGCCGGGATCGGCGGACGTCGTGGTGGTCACCGGGTCGAGCCCGAACCTCGCGGAGGCGGAGGACATCTTCGAGCTCTTCGGTGCGATCACCGAGTCCCTGGCGTTCACCTGGGACGACGACCAGCCGGTGCTGGCCGCGCGGCCGGAGTCGACGGGGGAGACCGCGCCCGACGCCTGAACCCGACACGACAAGGGGGACACCGCGCGGCGGTGTCCCCCTTGGCCTTACCTCACATCTCGACCGCCGCCGCTCCCGGTGGCGTCACCAGTGACCGCAGCGCCACCGGATCGGTACGGGGGACCTGTACCAGGCGGACGGTGCCGTCGCCCAGGTGCAGCAGCGCCCGCCCCAGGCGTCCCCCGCCGAGCTGGCCCCGACTGAGCTTGGCCCCGATCAGCTCGCCGTCGCCGAGCCCCTGCGGGCTGAGCAGCGCACCCTGCCGGTTGCGCCGGGCGTCGACGTGCCAGCCGCCGAAGCCGCCGGACAGGCCGTCGATGGTGCCCGCCATGACCAGCCCGAGCCCTCGTTCCGTGCCGGTTCGGGCGATCTCCCCGAGATCGCTGCCCGCGTCGCACTTGAGCAGCAGCTCGGCGTCGTCCAGCACGACCACGGCCGGTCCGCTCCTGCGCTCCAGCGCGGCCGTCAGCACGGCGGAGGTGAGGTTCTCGCTCGCGACGAGGTCGAGCACGCCCGGGAGGTCGGCCAGCTCGCGCAGCGGCGATCTGCGGGGCGCCGCCACGACCACCTCGGTCCCCCTGCGCAGCAGGGTGGCGACCATCGTCAGCAGCGCGGTGCTCCGTCCCGAGCGAGGTGGGCCCGCCAGGACCAGGGTCGGGACGACCGTCAGGTCCGGCCCGATCGCGGTGAGCTCGTCGCCGCCCACACCCACCATCGTCCACAGCGGTCCGTCGGGTCGGTTGAGCGTCTCGGTGTCGGCGAGGGTCAGCTCGTCGGGCAGCACATCGATCCGGAACGGGCGGTCGCCGTGCGCGAGGTCCGCGTCCCGCCGCCGGGCCGTCTCGGCGATGTCGGCGAGTACGCGCGCCTGCCCCTGACCCGAGGTGTCCTCGCCGAGCAGCGCGATCTGCGCCTCGGCGCCGTCGGACGCCCGGATCGCGCGACCCGCCTCGATCTCGTCCGGCAGTTGCCGGTGGTTGATGCCGACCATGCTGTAGTCGCCGCGTTCGGTCAGGCGTAGCACCAGCTTGTCGTCGGTGGTCGACGAGATCCGGCTGGAGAACATCGCCCGGTCACCCGCCAGCACCACGTGGATGCCCGCCCCGGCGCCCTCGCGCAGCAGTGTCAGCAGAGCGGCCATGATCGTGCCGTTGTCGTAGTCGGCGAAGGTCTTGTCGAAGACCTCGAACCGGTCCAGGAGCACCAGGATGTGTGGCGGTCGCTCATCCGGGGCGGCGCCCGTCCGGTACTCCACCATGCTCGCCGAGCCCCGGGTGGCGAGCAGCTGCTGCCGTCGGCCCAGTTCCGCGACGAGACGGGCGAACAACCGGCCGAGCCGCTCCGCCTCGGTGCGCTGCACCACCGCCCCGCAGTGCGGCAGACCGTTGAGGGCCAGCAACGCCCCGTTGCCGCAGTCGACGCCGTAGAGGTGGACGTCGGCCGTGGACTGGACGCGGGCGACCGCCCCGGCGATCGTCCGGAGCGTCTGCGATCGGCCGCTGCGCGAGGAGCCGATGACGTGCAGGTGCCCGAGCGTGGAGAGGTCCAGCGCCAGCGGCACCTGGTCCTGCTGGGCGGGAAGGTCCACCAGTCCGTAGGCGACCGCCGGGAGGTGGTAGTCGTTGGCGCGGGCCGGGGGCGACGCGTCGACGGTCAGCGAGGTGGGCAGCGCCGGCAACCAGGGGCTGTGCTGCGGCGCGATGCCGAGTCCTTCGCTGGCCTCCCGGATCGCCGTCACGAGTACCGCGAGGTCGGTCAGCTCGGCCGACGGCGCCGCCTCGCCGGAGCGGCGACGCGGCGCGGGGCGACCGAGGTCGGGAAAGGACAGTGGCGCCAGCCAGGGGGCTGCACGGTCGGTGCTGCGCGCGCCGGGGCGGAACCCGCCGACCCGACCCGCCTGGAACGGCACCAGCGACGACTGGGCGAGACGGACGAACGCGCGACCGGGCGTCGACTTCGAGATGGCGGCCGCGTCCGGGGCGTTCAGCACGTCCTGGCTCTCGCTGCTGTCGGTGACCCGCAGCGCGATGCGCAGGTTGGTGTTGGCCCGGATCTCGGGGGAGACCACGCCGCCCGGTCGCTGGGTCGCCAGCACCAGGTGGATGCCGAGCGACCGGCCGCGCTGGGCGATGTTGACCAGACCGGTCACGAAGTCGGGCAGGTCACGCACCATCGACGCGAACTCGTCGATCACGATGAGCAGGCGCGGCATCGGGACGCGGGACGGCTCGCGGCGCAGCAGCTCCACGTAGTCGTCGATGTCCTTCGCTCCGGCCTCGGCGAGGATGTGTTCGCGTCGGCGCAGCTCCGCCGAGAGCGACGTCAGCGCCCGGCCCACCAGGTGGGTGTCCAGGTCGGTCACCATGCCGACCGTGTGCGGCAGGAGGACGCAGTCCTTGAACGCGCTGCCGCCCTTGTAGTCGACGAGCACGAACGTCATGGCGTCCGGACGGTTGGCCACGGCGAGCGAGGCGACGAGGGTCTGCAGCAGCTCCGACTTGCCGGAGCCGGTGGTGCCGGCCACCAGGCCGTGCGGTCCGTCCCGCTTCAGGTCGAGGGCGAACGGCCCGTCGAGCGACACCCCGAGCACCGCCTCGGTGGTCCGACCACCCGAGGTCCACCGGGCCGTCACCGCGTCCGGCTCCGGCGGCTCCATCCCGAGTACGTCGAGCAGCCGACTCGACCCGGGCAGGGCGCTCTCCTCGTCGGCGCCACCGATGTCCCGCAGCGGCGCGAGCGCCCGCGCCGTCCGGTACAGCCACTCGGGCGACACGACGTCCGGGTGGACGTCGGCGATCGGGGCGGCGAGGGTCTGCGTCACCAGCAACGACCCGTCCTCCTGCTGGGCGATGACCGCCTGGCACTCCTCGGGCAGCAGCCGCTCCTCGGCGTCGAGGCAGATGGCGTACACCCCGACCGCCGGTCCTTCGCGCAGGATCTGGGTGACGCCGGGCAGGGACCGGAGTTTGCGGGCGCCGTCGAGCACCACGAGGATGTCCCGGAACGCTCCGTTGCCCCGCTCGCCGGAGCGGGACGAGATGATGGTCACCAGCTCGCCGACCCGGCGGGCCAACGTCTGGGTGTCGGTGCCGACCGTCGCGAGGGTGTCCTGACCGTCGCGGGGCCGCAGGTGCGGCAGCCACCCCGCCCACGCCCAGCCGGTCTCGTCGGCGGTGCCGCAGAGCAGGTAGATCTGCAGGTCCTCCGGGCTGTGCAGGGCACTGGCCTGGGCCATCATCCACCGGGCCGTCGTACGTGCCACGGCGTCGCCGGCCACCCCCACGACACCGTGCTTGCGCACCGGCACGGTCGCCGGCACGTCGAGGGCGCTCCACCGGACCTCACGCCGGTTCTCGTCCTGGCTCAGGTCGCGGAGCACCACCTCCGACGGCAGGTCCGCGCTGCCGACCCGCAGCTCCAGGAAGTCAGGATCGGTGCGGCGTCGCTCCCACAGCCGACGCTGCGGGCCGGTGGCGATCAGCCCCATCGACGCGGGGTCGGGAAAGTCGTCCCGGCGGACCGACCGTTCGGCGGCCAGCGCCTCCTCGGCCTCGCCGCTGATGCGCGCCCTCTTCTTCTCGTACTCGGCGAGCCGCGAGCGGTAGGTGGCCCGGCCCTGGCGCCGCGCCCCGATCTGACCGGCGATCAGCACCAGCGGCGACAGGATGGCGAAGAGCAACGTGAGCGGGTTGCGGGTGATGACGAACGCGGCACCGGAGAGCACGACCGGCGCCAGCACGGTGATCAGCGTGAGCGGCCGTCGCTCCGGAGGCGCTGGCGGCCCGGGAAGCGTGAACTGGGTGGTCCGCGCCGCGGGCAGGAGGCGGGGCGGACGGTTGTAGTCCAGGCCCGTACGGTCCTCCGAGATCTGGAGCGCGGCCTCGTCCCGCAGGGGGCGGCGAAGCTCCAGCAGGGAGGAGCCCGCGGCGAGTTGCGCTCCGGGCGTCCAGATCCGCTCCAGCTCGTCGACCTCCACCCGGTCGAGTAACAAGCCGGGCTCCATCGGACGGAGCCAGCACTCCCCGTCCTCGGTCACCCGCAGCCGGGCGAGCACGGGAGCGAGCGGGTCGTCGTGTACGCGGACGTCGTTGCCGTCGGCGGCGCCGATGGCGTGCTCGCCGATGGCGAGCGGGTACAGGTTGCCGGCGCCGAGACCGCTGACCAGCCGGATCTCCAGCGGACCGGCGGCCGGTGGCGGTGACACGGGCGTCGGACGATCCAGCTCGACGACGCTGCCCTGCCACAGCGGGGCGTCGGCGAGCGTCAGCCCGGGGTCGAGGGGAGCGCCGGCGACGAAGATCGTCGGTGCTCGGGTGCCGGGTTCCGGACGTCGCCCCGCCAGCACCTCGGCGAGCTCCGCGACGGTGGAATCGAGGGCGGCCTCGACCTGGTAGTCGGTTGCGGGGGTGGACTGATCCGTGACGGTGAGCAGCAGGCGCACGGGTATCTCCTGGTCGGACGATCCGGCGGGAACACGGTCGGGGCCGCGTGGTGATCGCTCACCGCGCGGCCCCGACCGTTCGTCGCGTCAGCGGCTGAGGCTGGCGGCGGTCTGCGTGTCGGTCTCGGAGAAGGCGTCGCTGACCTGCGTGAGGTACTGGCTGATGCCCTCCATGCCGTGCAGGGTCTGCTCGACGCTGCCCTTGTACTCCTCGAAGTACGGACCGAACTGCTGCTGCGCGCCCGGGGTGTTGTAGCCACCCTGGATCAGCGTGTCGATCTTGCTCTTGGCCTGGGTCATCCCGTCCAGCAGGGTCTGCATGTTCTGCTGCAGCCAGCTCGCGGACTCCTGGATGTCCTCGCTGACGATGTGGTACGTGGCCATGTCGCCCTCCCGTATTCCTGTGGTTCTGCGGGTCGGCGAGCGGTCCCCTCGTGGACCGTCTTGCGCCGACGCCGCCACCCACACGGATGCCCGCGCCATCCGGTTCAGGGCAAGTTCGAATCCGTCCGGGACCTCCGTCGCGGTACGGCGATGAACCGTTTCGGTACGGCGTCCGTGTGGGTGCCGGACCTGTGCACGAGCCCGGTCCACAGGGAATACGAGGTGGAGCGAACATGGTGCAGAGAGCGCGGATCGCGATCGCGGTGATCGGCCTGGCGGCGCTGACAGCGTGCGGGGACGCCACGGGGGCGGGCGGCACCGCGAGCGTGCCGACCCAGGGGGCGTCGGCGGCCGCGTCGGTCACCGCGACCGCGGACCCGAGCCCGCAGGTGATCGAGGTCAGCCCGGTGCCGCCGGCGACCGTGGCGAAGACGCAACGCCGCGTCCAGATCTTCAGCGGGCCGTCCGACGTCCCCGTCTCCGGTAGCCCGGACCGCGGTCAGGGCAGCAATGTGGTGCGCTTGCGGGCCATGGAGCAGCCCGACATCGGCACGTACGTCGCGGACGGCCAGGGCAGGACGCTCTACCGGTTCGACAAGGACTCGGCGAAGCCACCGAAGGCGACCTGCGCGGGCGACTGCGCCAAGTCCTGGCCCCCGTTGCTCATCTCGTCACCCGGCCGGATCTATCCCGACGGCGTCGATCCCCAACTCGTCGGGTACGTCGAGCGGGCCGACGGCACCTGCCAGGTGACCATCGGCGGCTGGCCGGTCTACCTGTTTGCCAAGGACACCGCGCCCGGCGAGATCCGGGGCCAGGGAGTCGGCGGCACCTGGTTCGCGGTCGCCCCGACCGGCGCGAAGACGAAGCCGCTACCGGAGGTCGTCGCCGTGCCCACCCCCACCGCCCGCTAAGACCGTGGAGTCGACGATGAGCCCGGACGGCACGTCCGACAGCCCGGCGGTCACCGGCGCGGGGGCCGCCCGGCTGGCGCCCCGCTGGAAGCCGGCTCCTGGGCCGCAGTGGGGGCCGGCGGCGACCGCGCCGACGGCGAGACGCTGGCGGCTCTCTCCGAAACTCGTGGTGGCCGTCGCGGTTCCGGTCGTCCTCCTGGTCATCGCGGGGACGGTCGTGGCCGTAACCCGGCCCGACCTCCCGCGACAGAAGGTCCTCGACACGGCCGCCCTGCAACGCCAGGTGCTGACCGTGCTCCGGACCGACTACGGGCTGAACGCGGACACCGTCGGCTGCCCGGTCGACCAGCCGGTCATCGAGGGCCACCGGTTCACCTGCACCGCCGAGGTCGACGGGGCTACCGTCACGACCTGGGTGACGGTCCGGTCCACGGGCCAGCTGGAGGTCGCGCGCCCGAAGTAGTCGGCGGCGGGCGGGTCGGTAAGAGTTCGTCACGAGGCTGGTAACTGGCCGACCGTAGCGTCGGGGCCGGGCCGATCGCCGGTTGCCGGACGTGCCGGTGGCGGGCCCGCTCGTAGACCCGCTCGTTAAGGACCAGGCACCAGCGATGACAACGGCTCCCCACCCCTGTGCGGCGTCCGGCCGGACTCCCGCACTTGACGAGTTGATGGCCGAGAACTTCGGGCCGTTGCTCACCTTCGTCGAGAGGCTCGTGGTGGACCACCACCTCGCCGAGGACATCGTGCAGGAGACGTTCATCCGCGCCTGGCAGCACGGCGCTCGCCTCCGCCTCATCGAGGTCCCGATCGGCGACTGGTTGATGACGGTGGCCCGTGACCTGGCCGTCGCGTCGCTGCGGGAGGTCGCCGTCGGGCGGGAGAGGATCGAGCCGGAGGTCGACGCTGCCCAACCGGACCACGCGGACGCCGCCGTCGCCGCCGCCGAGGCGGTCTCGATGCTGCGCCGGCTGTCCGTCGAGCACCGCGCGGTGCTGTTGCACACCTACCTGGCGGGACGGACCACCCACCAGACGGCCCGTGCCCTGGGCGTTCCGGTCCGGACTGTCCGTTCCCGGCATCAGGACGCGCTCCACACCCTGCGGACGAGCCGCCAGGCAGCCTGACCGGGCCGGGTGGCCCGCCAGCTCAGGCCGGGGAGCGCAACCGCGAACCGGAGGCGTCGACGATCCGTTTCGCGCCGTGCACGGTGACCCCGGTCAGCCGGATGTCCCCCAACGTCTCGGGGATGTGCGGATCGGTGGCGAGGACGCCGTCGCTGACGTCCAGTCCGAGCATCGTCCGTAGGAAGAGCAGGGGCGCCCCGCTGGCCCACGCCTGGGGGTTGCAGGCGGTGGGGTAGGGCACGGGTCGTCGTCCCAGTGACCGGTCATACCCGGAGAACGCCTCGGGCAGGCGGTAGTCGAAGTGGGCCGCCGCTTCGAGCATCGCCATCGCGATGCGGTTGGCCTCGTTCCGGTGGCCGTACCGGGCGAGCCCGGCGGCGATGATCGAATTGTCGTGCGGCCACACGGTGCCGAGGTGGTAGCCGATCGGGTTGTACCCCAGGTCCGCGGTCGACAGCGTCCGTACGCCCCAGCCGGAGAACATCTCGTCGGACATCAGGTGCCGCGCCACCAGGGCCGCCCGGTCGGGCGGAACGATCCCGCTCCACAGCAGGTGGCCCATGTTCGAGGTCATCGAGTCGATGGGACGTTTCTCCGCGTCCAGGCCGATCGCGTAGTAGCCACCGCGCTGCGGCAACCAGTAGTCGCGGTTGAACCGCTCGCGCAGATCGGCGGCCTCGGTCCGCAGCCGTCGCGCCAACGGGGCGTCGGCCCACGGCCCGTCGGCGAGTTCCGCGGCGCGTACCTTCGCGTCGTAGGTGTAGCCCTGGATCTCGCAGGTGGCGACCGGCAGGTCGGGGAGCCTGCTGTCGGCGAACTGCACGCCGTCCGGCGAGTCGCGCCAGCACTGGTTGCGCATGCCGTTCGGAGAGCGCGTGCCGTACTCGACGTACCCGTCGCCATCGCGGTCCCCGAACTCGTCGATCCACCGCAGCGCCGCGTCGGCGTTGGGCCGCAACTGCCGCACCAACGCGTCGTCGCCGGTCCACCGCCAGTACTCGGAGAGCAGGATCAGCCAGAGCTGAGTGGTGTCGGCCGCGCCGAAGCAGGGGCCGTAGGGCTCGATGCCGAGCTGCGTGAGCTCGCCGGAGCGGAACTCGTGCAGGATCTTGCCGGGGTCCTGGTCGCTGAAGTCGTCGACGACGGTGCCCTGGTGTGCGGCGAGAGTGACCAGTGCCCCGCGCGCGACGTCCGGACCGCAGGTGATGCTCTGGTACGCCGTGATCAGCGTGTCCCGGCCGAACACGGTCAGAAACCAGGGCATGCCGGCGGCCAGCAGCACGACCCTCTTGCCGTTGATCTCCTTGACGATGCGCATCGACACCAGGTCGACGGCCGATTTGTGGTAGACGTTGCGCAACAGCTCTGATTCCGCGCTGAGATCCGGTTTGTTGGCCGTCCACCGCGATGCCGCGTCGTCGGCGTCGGTGGCGTGTGCCTCGCCGAAGACACGGCTGGTCGGCTGGAAGTCCGTACCCTGACAGTTCAGCAGCACGCGCACCTCGCATCTCCAGGTGTCGCCGCGCTCCAGGCGCACGTCCCAGGCCAGCGAGTCGCCCTCGACCCGGTCGGCCGGGGGACTGGCCTCGACGGTGGTGCCGGCTGACCAGCCCGAGTTCCGGTAGGAGAAGAGCAGGGCGGAGCCGTCCCGCCGGTGGTTCCGTCGGATGTCGGCCAGCCGGCTCCGTCCCGCTCGCTTGATCTCGAAGAGGTCGGCGAAGTCCACGCCGACATCCAGCCGCAGGCGTACGGAGACCGGTTCGACGCCGAAGTACTGCAACTCGATCCGCTCGTACATGCCGTCCCCGACGAACCGCTCCCGGCGCAGCCCGATGCCGTTCGCCCGCAGGTTCGGTAGCTCCGGGTTGGCGAGGAAGAAGGCCGCGGAGTAGGCGTCGACGGTGCCGGCGCTGAGCACCAGCGGGGCGTGTCCGTCGAGGGTCATCTCCCAACGGCTGAGGTAGCGGGTGTCGTCGTGCACCAGTCCGGCGATGGAATCGGCCGGCACGTCGCCGACAGCATTGGACAACATGAAGGTTCGACCCTCGAATATGCCAACGGAATCGGAGCCGAGTTCCGGAGGCATGTCACGGTTGGCTCCGCCGTGAGGGCGTTCCTGCTGTTTCGTCGGCCGAGAATTCATGGCACCCGCACCTCCCCCGTTGGCAGGGGCGGCCCCGCCGTACACGCTCGCAGTCTAGATGATCGATTCCAAGGGATGTGGGACCGCAAGTAGACGCGAGGGCGTCCATGATCGGCGTTGTCTAGGCAAC
>NZ_JBNCKS010000070.1:0-31370 GCF_049841635.1 Micromonospora sp. DT44
CAACAAACTACCTAAAATAGACAGAAAGCGATGGCCGCCACGCCAGTGGCAGCCATCGTTTAACACCAGTCACCTAGCACCGCCCACCGCCACGCCGCCTCAGGCAGTCGGACCCTTCGACGCCTTCCCGTGAGTGGTCGTGGGTCGACGTGTGAGGTCCATCGCCTCGACTGCCGTTACCAGTGGTGCCAACTCGGGGTTCTCGGCGGCGTCGTCCAGCGCTTTCCGCAGGGCGGTGTCGTTGGTCGGCCGGGCCTCTCGCAGGAGCTTCAGGCCGGCGTCGGTGACGTCGGTGTAGATGCCGCGGCGGTCGGTCGGGCACAGGTACCGGGAGAGCAGGCCACGGTCCTCCAGGCGGGCGACCAGGCGGGTGGTGGCGCTCTGGCTCAGCACCACGGCGTCGGCGACCTGCTTCATCTGCAGATGGCCGCCTTCGCGGTCGTGCTGGCGGCTGAGCACGTCGAGCAACGAGTACTCCCGCACGCTGAGGTCGTGCGCGGACTGCAGAGCGCGCTCGAGGTGTGCCTCGATCCTGGCGTACAGGAGGGAGAGGGCTGCCCATCCGCTGGCGAGGGCGGTTAGCGCGGGATCCGTGGCGGTCATGTTCCGGGTTCTTCCTCTGGAACGGGAGCTCAAGGGTAAGCATCCTCCGGGGATGCCAGCTAGCGCCTACATCAGGCCCTTGCAAGCAAGTTCGGCATCCGTCGCTCAACCTTCTCAAACTTCCAGCCCGCCCACCTCGAGCGGCTCTTGGACAGCAGCGCGCTCACCCCTGCGGTCAACCAGATCGAGCTGCACCCCGGCCTGCAGCAGGACGACCTGCGTGCCTTCCACCGCCAGCACGGCATTCCGCCAGAACCTCGACTGCGTACCGGTCCGCACCCGGATCAGCTCAACTGAGCCGTGCGTCTGCCGTCGGCGAGGGCCGATCCCACAGTGGATGATCGCCTGATTGGCCGCTGACGAGGACGACGGGACTGGACAGCGACTCCGGTGGCCGCAACGGGTTCCTGACCTGCGAAAAGAAGCGCCCGGCCCGACGATGTGTCGGGCCGGGCGCCTCCGGATCGAGCTACGCGACGAAGCGGGCGCGGCGACGGCGTGCGATCACGAAGCTCGCGCCACCGACGAGCAGGAGCGCGCCGCCGATGCCGGCCACGGTCGCGGTGTCGGCACCGGTCACGGGCAGTCCGCCACCATCACCGCCGGCAGCGACCGGGCTGGTGGAGGTGGCCGCAGTCGGCGCGACGGTCGACGTCGCGCTCGCCGTGGGGGTGGGCTGCGTCGTCGGAGACGTCGTCGGCGTCGGGGTGGGCTGCGACGCGCAGTCGAGCGCACGGGCGGCGTACAGGCCCTCGTTCAGGTAGGCCAGGTAAGGATCGACGCCCTCGGAGTCGAGCGTCTTCTGCGCGGCCTCCTTCACGTTGGGGCCGGCGCCGGTCATCGTCTGGCCAACCTTGATCCGCAGATCGATCGTCCAGACTTTCTGCGCGTCGTTCTTGAGCCAGGCGCGCAGGTCATCCGTGGTGCCGCCCAGCCGCTCCTGAATGACGTCGGGCAGGGTGGGCAGGGCCTCGTCGTCGGCGGCAGACAGGATCCGGTTGGTCAGCAGCCGAAGTTGGCCGACATTGGCGGTGTCCAGGTCGAAGGTGAACAGCTCCCGGATGTCCTTGAACGTCTTGCGCTCGATCGTCTGGCAGTTCTGGTCGAGCCCGGGCGACGCGCTCTGTGCCATCGCCGGTGCCGCCGGAACCATGAAGGCCAGCGCTATCGCGATGCCGGCTGGGATCTTGCCTCGCATGTGGATCGTCCTCCCCGTTGTAGATCAAAGCCTGGGGATACTACCGCCGACGGGCGTAGCGCACGGCCCCGCGTTTACCGGGACCGGAGGCGGGGATCCGCGCTCGTGCGCATTGACGTGAACGAACCGAACTCGGCTGAGAAATTCTGGGAGGGGATGCGGGAGGTGGCCGCTGCCGCTACCCGGCACCAGGACGACGACCTGCTGGAAGCGGTAGTCAAGATTGGCAGATCCGCGCTGGCCCAGGGCATGGAACTCGTGCCATCCTGCGGATTCTTTCTCGCGTGTCCAGTATGCAGCGCCGCGTCGGGCCAGCGCTGCATCAATTCGCCCGGTCACCCCCTCGGTGACGACAGACTTCATCCGGAACGCGTCGAGTTGGCCGAGAAGGCGATGCGGGGGGAGGTGCCGCCCCCCGGGCCGCTCCGATAATGCCGTTGCGGTGGGCCCGTCTACGGCGTCTACCCGCAGCAGCACGTAGGGGCCGTCGACGGTCCGGGCCGGTTCCACCGCGTTCACCGTCGCCGGCGTCAGCACGCCGACGGGTGGGGGCGGCTCACGGTCGTCGGTGACACCCAGCAGCATCAGCAGTCCGCAGGGCAGCAGCAGCGCCAGCGGCAGGGATGGCCAGACTTTCGGACGAGTTCCGTTGGCCAGGAACGACGGCATGCCGTCAGGCTAATCAGCGAGATCAATCATGCCCGAGCCACCGGTCAGCGCTGCCGTCTCGCCGCGCGCGATGGTGCGTACCTGCTCGACCCAGCCCCGGCGGCGGGCCTCGTCGACGAAGTGCGCCAGTGGTGAGCGGAAGACCGGGTAGTCGTCGTAGTGGATCGGCACGGTCAGCTTTGGACGCATCAGCTCGACCAGGTCCGCGCCCTGCCGGGCGTCCATGGTGAGCAGGATTCCGGCGACCTTCGTGCCACCGAGGTGGATCAGCATCGCGTCGATGTCCGGGTATCGCTCCGTGATGGGGGCGAGCAGCGGCCGGTTGAGCGTGTCGCCGGTGACGTACAGGCGGAACTCGCGCCGCCCGGCGCGTTCCACGTCGATCATCGTGCCCATCACGTCGGGCAGCAGCCGGTCCAGGACGCCCGGGCCGTGCTGGCCGGGCATCGAGGTCAGGCGCACTGTCGTACCGTCGCGGCGCAGCTCCCGTGACGACCAGGTCGGCAGCCCGTCGGCGGCCCCGAAGCCCCAGCGACGCAGCTTGCGTTCGGCGGCGGGCGTGGTGACGATGGGCAGCTCGCGGTCGAGTTCCCGGCGGGCCACCCGGTCGAAGTGGTCGCCGTGCAGGTGGGACAGGACCACGGCGGCCAGGGGTGGAAGCTGGGCGATCCGCAGCGCCGGGTCCGTGCGGCGGCGCGACCACAGACCCTTGCCGAGGTACGCCCGTTGGCCGCGGTGCAGGAAGTTCGGGTCGGTGAGCAGGGTGAACCCGCCGATGCGTAGCACCGTCGTAGCGGTGCCGATGAACGTCACCTGCGGATCGTCGACCATCATGCCCACCTCCTCGGACTCCCCGTACCCCCGACGGTGGCGTCCAAGCGGTCAGTCGTCGGCGCCTTGGGCGAGATCGGGTCGGGCCGACGGGAGATGCGCGACCAGCCTGGTGAGCGCGCCGTTGGCGAGGGTGGCGCCGAGCGCCGATCCGGCCCCGATGGTCCAACCGACCGGACCGAGCGGCGTGCAGCCGAAGAACTGACTCACACCCGGCGTCTGCACCACCACGACGAGCACTCCCAGCGACGCCGCCGTGGACGCCAGCACCGCCGGGCTGGTGCCTCCGGCCAGGATGGTCTGGCCGAGTTGGGTGCCGACCAGCGAGACGAGAGCGACGGTGCTGGCCCGGCGCTGCCGCCCGGTGTACCGGGCCAGCGTCCAGCCGACCGTCGCGCCCAGCGTGGTGGACGCCGCGCGCAGGCCGATCTCCCTGCTGAGGGTCTCACCGAGGGACGCGTCCGGGCCCTCCCGGAGCAGTTCGTCGGTGCGGTCCGAGGCGGGTGGCCGGACCGCGATGGCCAGCGCCGGGGCCAGGTCGGTGAGCAGGTTGACCAGCAGCAGTTGCCGGCCGGTGAGGGCCGAGCGGCCGGTCGCCGCGGCGCTGAGCACGCTGAACGCGATCTCGCCGAGGTTGCCGCCGACGAGGATGCTCAGCGCGTGCCGGACCGACGACCACATGGCACGCCCTTCGACCAGGGTGGCGATGATGGTCTCCAAGCGGTCGTCGGTGACCACCAGGTCGGCGGCCGCCCGGGCCGCCGGTGTGCCACGTTGGCCGAGGGCGATGCCGACGTCGGCCAGCCGGATCGCCGGGGCGTCGTTGGCGCCGTCGCCGGTCATCGCGACGGTCCGTCCGCACTTCTGCAACGCCTGGATGATCCGCACCTTGTGCGTCGGGGTGCAGCGGGCCACCACGTCGGTGATGGCGAGCCGTTCGGCGAGCGCCTCGTCGTCCAGTTGGTCGAGTTCGGTGGCCGTGACCACCCGCTGCTCGTCGTGCTCGCTGATGGTGGCCGCGATGGCCTCGGCGGTGGCCGGGTGGTCACCGGTGATCATGATGGTGTGTACGCCCGCCTGCCGGATGCGGCGTACTGCCGGGGCGGCGCTCTCCCGGACCCCGTCCGCGAGCGCCAGGAACCCCACGAAGGTCAGCCCCCGGACCTCGGAGTCGGTGATCTGCGCGGCGTCCACCTGGCACTCGGCGACGGCGAGGATCCGGTGCCCGGCGCCCGCCCGGTCGGCCAACACGCGCTGAAGTTCGGCGCGGCCGGCGTCGTCCAGCGGCTCCCGTCGGCCGTCGGTACGGCGGTTCGCGCAGCGTGGCAGCACCGTCTCGGGGGCGCCCTTGACGCTCAACAGCAGGTGCCCGTCGGTCTCGCCGACGGTGGCGTGGTAGCCGCGGGACGGCTCGAACGGCAGCCCGCCGACCGCGCGCCAGCCGGTCGCCCCGGTCTGCTCGACAACCTGAGCCGTGGCGGCGCCCCGCCGGACGGCCCGGTCGGTCTGCAACGCCAACTCTTCCGGATCGGCCGCCGCCGGGGTGGCCCGCAGCGCGGTGGCGAGGGTCGACCGCAGGCGGTCGTCGAGCCGGTCCACCGACGCGTACCGGTCGCCGACACCGTCGCCGACCCCCGCGAGGAGCAACTTGCCCTCGGTGAGGGTGCCGGTCTTGTCGAAGCAGAGCACATCCACCCGGCCCAACGCCTCGATGGTGCGCGGATTGCGGACCAACGCGCCGTGCTCGGCGAGGCGCCGGGCCGCCGCCAGTTGCGCGGCACTGACCAGGAACGGCAGCCCTTCCGGCACCGACGCCACGGCCAGGTTCGCGGCGGTCGCCGCCGTTTCGGCCAGGGGTACGCCCCGGAGCAGTCCCGCCCCGGCGACGGCGATCGCCGAACCGGCGGCCAACGGGATGGCGGCGCTGGTCAACGAGCCGAGTCGAGCCTCGACCCCGCTGGTCGGGGGCGCCTGGCGGACCAGCGCCAGACTGCGGCCGGACTCGGTGTCGGCCCCGGTCGCCACCACGACGGCGGTGCCGTGGCCGGCGGCGACGGTGGTGCCCTCGTACAGCATCGAGTGGCGGTCGGCGATGGCCGCGGCGACGACCGCCCGGTTGCTCTTGGCGACCGGCAGCGACTCGCCGGTCAGCGACGACTCGTCCGCCTCCAAGCCCACCGATTCGAGCACCCGGCAGTCGGCCGGCACCGAGTCACCCGGTTCGAGGGAGATGACGTCGCCGAGCACCAGGTCCTCGGCCGCGACGACCTGGTCAGCTCCGTCCCGGCGGACCCGGGCGGTCACCGCCGAACGCGACAGCAGCTCCGCCAGCGAACGTTCCGTGTTGCGCTCGTGCACGGCCCCGATCAGTGCCGACCCGCCGACGACGCTGCCGACCAGCGCGGCGTCGACGAGCGAGCCGAACGACGCGGACAGCACCGCCCCGGCCGCCAGTACGGGTGTGAGTGGGTTGGACAGCTCGTCCAGGAACGCCCGCAGCAGCCCACCACCGCTGGGCGTGCCGCCGCCCGTGGCGTTGTCGTCATGCCGGCGGTGCGCCTCCGCGCCGGTCAACCCGTCGGGTGTGGTGTCCAGGCGGTCCAGCACGGTCCGTACCGGCATCAGGTGCCAGGCCGTCGCCACCGGCGCCGGTGCGTCCGACCGGTCGGGCAGCCGCCCGGCCCGCCAGACCCCGTTCGCGAACGCCAGTGCGGCCGCGCCGTTGACCGCCACGAGGGCCCGATGTGGCAGTTGGGTCGGCGGCGCGGTGAACGCGCCCAGCGCACCCAGGCCGGTGCCCGCCATGGCGAGCCGGATGTTCTGCTGGGTCATCCGCCGGGCTGCCCCGGTCGCCTCGATCAACAGTGCCACCACCCGAAGGTCGGCGCCGACCAGCAGGTGCGCTCCCCACGGGGGCAACTCCTCGGCGGCCGACATGCCGAGCCCGCAGTCGGACGCGCCGAGCGCCGCCCGGTCGCCGGAGACCAGCATGACCACCGCGCCGTCGCGCTGGAGCGCACGTACGGAGTCGGCCAACCGGTCTCCACCGGGCAGCAGCGTGTCGGCGAAGTCGTACCGCTGCTCGTCGCCCCCGGCCACGACCAGCCTCAGTCCGGCGTGACGCGCGGCGGCGGGTAGACCGTCGACTCCGGGCGCGGGCTCCGGTTCGACCCGCAGCAGCGCGGCCAGCCGTCCACCGTTGGTCAGCCCGAGCAACTGGCCGCCCGCCGTACGCAGCCGCTCGCCGTCCGGCACGTCGCCGCGGGCGTCCTCGGGCAGCCGGTCCAGGGGTGCGAGCCGCCAACCGTCGGACTCCCGTGAGGTGGTCGGGTCGGTGGGGTCGAACAGCTCGAACGCCCGCTCCGCCACCTCGTCGATGTCCGCGTCGGCCGCCGGGGCCAGATCGGCGAGTACGCCCCGCTCCGACCCGAGTATCGAGGCGTCCAGCACCAGCGTGTCGATCCGGTCCAACTGCCGCAGCACACTGCGGTCCATCGCGATCACGCCGCGCCGGGCGAGGACCCGGCCGAGCTGCGCCGCGTACCCCTCCCGTCCGCTGCCCGGGGCCTTCGGTAGCGCGGATAGTCCCAGCGCGGCGGCCCTCTTGGGTCCGGCGAGCGGCGTCGCCGCCGCTGCCGCCGCCGCGCCCGCCGCGAGCACCCGGTTGATGTAGCGCTCGACCGGGCCGTCCGGCTTCGGGCAGGGGCGCTCGACCGCCGGCCACCGGGCCGTGGCACGTTCCGGGTCACCGGTCAGCCGTGGCTCGGCCTCCTCCCAGGCGGCGAGCTGGGCCCGCGCCTCGCCCCACTGCACCATCCGTTGCGCGCCGTCGAGGACTATCCCCGTCCACCTGCCGGTCAGGCCCTGCACGACCGCTTCGGCCAGCGGGAAGATGACGTCGGCGCGGGGGTCGGAGCGCAGTCGTCGGCCGACGAACGCGTGCAGCTTCGGTTGCAGGTCGGCGGCGGCCAGCAGGCCGGCGACCTCACCGGGCAACGGGGTGAACGGCAGGATGCGGGTGGCCGCCGAGATGGTCAGACCCAGCGCGTCCGAGGCGAGCGCGCCGAGGGTGCGCGGCGTACGCGGCCCCTCTTCCGGCGGGTGCGGGGGTGGGATCTCCGGGTCCGGTTCGTGGTCACAGGTCCGCTCGACCCGGCTGATGGCGGCGATGAGGTCGCGCAGCCTCGGCTCGGGGGCCTGCACGGCCACCACGACCCGACCCGAGGGTGCGTTCACCCGGGCCCAGGCGACTCCGGGCACCCGTTCCAGCGCGGCCTCGACCTGCCGGGCCAGCCGGTCGCCGCCGTCCTGGCAGACACCGTGTACCTCGATGTGGTGGCGGCCCGGGCGCGACCAGACCCGGCGTCGGCTGAGGCCTGCGGTCCGGGCCAACCGGGTCGCGGCCGACCCGACGGTCCGGGACGCCTCACCGACCAGGTGCGGTACGCCGATGGACGGCAGGAGGCGGCCGGCGGCGCGACCCGCCGCCGTCATCGAGGCGTACGGCCGGACGGACGCCGACCCGACTCCCCGTTGCCGATTGTTGTGCCGTCGGTCATCTCGTCCTCCCGCCGCCCTCGCGTCCGGCGGCCTGGCTTCCCGACCTGGCGTCCGTTATGCCCCCCGGAGGGCCGGAACTTTGCGCGGCGGGCTGCGCATGGACGGGGTGGCCGGTGGAATCCGACGACCAGCACCGGACACGGGGAGGCCGGAATGAGCACGCTGACGCGACACCTCAACGGTTCACGCGAGAACGTCCAGATGTACAGCCGGCGGGTCGAGCTGCCCATGCTGGGCGAGGTGGCCGTACCGCCACCGGACAAGGTCGCCTACTACGCCGGGCTCGGGGTCCTGGCCGCGTTGCAGGTGATCGAGTGGCCGCTCGCCCTGGTGATCACCGCCGGGCATCTCCTGGCGGATCAGCATTTCTCGGGACTGGTACGCGGCGTCGGGGAGGCGATCCAGGAAGCCTGACGAGAGCCGGGTCACGCCCCGGTTGACATGAATCCGGGTTGAGGTCGCAGGCTCGGTGCATGTCGAGCCGAACCGCCACCCTCGCCCCAGCGCCCGTCGGGCTGTTCACGTCTCCGCTGCGGGCGATGACGATCGGCAGCGTGGCGCTGGTGTCGCTGCTCGCCTTCGAGGCGCTGGCGGTGGGCACGGCCATGCCGACCGTGGCGCGCAGTCTGGACGGCCTGGCGTTGTACGGCATCGCGTTCGGCGGCCCGTTCGCCGCCGGTGTGCTCGCCATGGTCGTCTCCGGCATCTGGTGCGACGCGCGGGGACCCCGAGGACCGATGTGGCACGGCGTCGCCTGGTTCGTGGTGGGACTGCTGATCGCCGGTACGGCGCAGGCGATGACGGTACTGGTGGTCGGCCGGGTGGTGCAGGGCTTCGGCTCCGGGCTGCTCTCGGTGGCGCTCTACGTCATCGTCGGGCAGGCGTACCCGGAGGAACTGCACCGGCGGATCTTCGCCGCGTTCGCGGCGGCGTGGGTCGTACCCTCGCTGGTCGGGCCGGCGCTGGCCGGGCTGATCGTCGAGTACCTGGGCTGGCGGTGGGTCTTTCTCGTGGTGCCGGCGGTGGCCGTCCCGGCGGTGCTGCTGATCCAGCCGGGCCTGCGGTCGCTCGACGCGACCGTGCGGACCCGGCCGCCGAGCGGCGCGGTCGCCCGTATCGGTTGGGCCTGCGGGGCGGGCGCGAGCGCCGCACTGTTGCACATCGGGGGGCAGCAGCGTGGCGTGGCGGCCCTGACGGTGATCGCGCTCGCCCTGGCCGGTCTGGTGATCTGCGCTCCCCGCCTGCTGCCACCCGGGTTCCTCCGGGCGGGCCGGGGGCTGCCGACCGTCGTCGGTCTGCGGGGTCTGGCGTCGGCGGCGTTCGTCGGCGCCGAGGCGGTCATCCCGTTGATGCTGTCCTGGGAGCGGGGACTGTCGCCGACCGCCGCCGGTCTGGTCCTCACCGTGGGAGCGCTGGCCTGGTCGGTGGGCTCCTGGATACAGGGCCGAATTCCGGTGCCGGCCTCCCGGGCCAGCCTGCCGCGCGTCGGCCTGTGCGCCATTACGGCGGGTACGGCGACGGTGGCGCTGGCCGTCCGGCCCGAGGTGCCGGTGGCTGTCGCCGTGCTGGGCTGGGCGGTCGCCGGGCTCGGCATGGGGCTGCTCTACCCGTCGTTGTCGGTGCTCACGTTGGAGCTGTCCGCACCCGGTGAGCAGGGCCGCAACAGCTCGTCGCTGCAACTGGGCGACTCCCTCTTCGCGGCGACCGTGCTGGCGCTCACCGGCGCCGTCCTGGCTGCGGGGAGCGCGCCCGGCCCGTCGAGCTATCTGGTGACGCTTGTGGTGGCGGCCGGTCTGGCGTTGCTCGGCGCGTTACTGGCCGGCCGGGTGGTGGCGCCGGGGAGCACCCGGCCGGGCGGGTGATCCACCGACGATTCGGCGCATCGGTCCCGGGCTGGCGTCAGGATGGCAGCGATGAGCTTCCTGACCATCCTGCCGCTGGCCGTGGTGATGGTCGCCGGGACCCAACTGGTCGTGGCGATCTTCCTTGCCTCGTCCGACCGGCCCCGGGCCGCGTCGTCCGGCTTCCTCGCCGGCGCCGGACTGGTGGTGGTCGCCGGCGTGACGGTGACCTGGTTGCTGACCCGGGTGCTGGGCGGGCTGGCGAACGACGCCAGCACGGCCGCCCGCAAGGTCGACAGTGGTCCGGCCATCGACCTGGTGGTCCTCGCGCTGCTGGTGGTCATGGCCGTGGTGATCTGGGTACGCCGCGACCGCTCCGGGCCGCCACGATGGCTGGGCAGCGTCAGTCACGCCGATCCGCGCTGGGCGGCGCGTACGGGCGCGCTGCTCTTCGTGGTGACGCCCACCGACGACCTCACCATGGCGACGGTGGGCGCCACCGTGGCCCGGCACGACCTTCCGTGGTGGCACCTGGTGCCGTTCGTGCTGCTCACCGTGCTGCTGCTCGCCGTGCCGCTACTGGCGTTGGTGCTGCTCGGGTCGAAGGCCGCGCGGGTGCTCGCCCGGATGCGGAGGTGGGCCGAGGGGCACGCCTGGATCGTCAACGAGATCGTGATCGCGTTCTTCGCGCTGCTCACGGTGTTGGACCTGCTCAAGTCGGGGTGAGGTCCCGGTGCCCGGACACGTACGGGGGAACCGCGCGGAGATGAGAGATGCGCCGGTTCATGTTCGTCTTACGGTGACGCCATGTTCGTTGTCGTCACCACGGTGATCCTCTACGTCTTCGGTTTCGTGTTCCTCTACGGCGTGATCCGGCTGGGCGTCCGGCACGCGCTGGAGGACCTGGAGCTTCAGCGGGCTCGGGCCCGACGCGAAGAGGAACTGGCGGCCGACCGCGACCGCTCGTTCATGCGCGACAACGCGTTCCTCGCGGGCAGTTGAGCCGCGACGTGGAGGTGGCGTCGCGGGACGACGCCGGTGTCGACGGGCGATCCGGCGGCACGGGTGCGAGGATCGCATCCGTGATGGGAACGTTGAAGGCCGAACCGGCCCGTGCCCGCCTCGATCTGCTCGCCCCGCCGGTCGCGGAGGCCATCGCCCAGTGGCCCGCCGAAGCGCCGGTCGACGTCGACGACGTGCTGGTCGCGCCGATCGACGCCGACCTCGCCGACACGGCGGAGTTCTGTGCCGCGTACGAGGTGGGGTTGGACGTGTCGGCCAACTGCGTCGTGGTGGCCGGCAAGCGCGAGGGTGTGGTCCGCTACGCGGCCTGCATCGTGCTGGCGACCACCCGGGCCGACGTGAACGGGGTGGCCCGCAGGACACTGGACGTCCGCAAGGCGAGCTTCGCCCCGATGGCCGACGCGGTCGAGTTGACCGGCATGGAGTACGGCGGGATCACCCCGATCGGGCTGCCGGCGCAGTGGCCGATCCTGGTGGACGCGCGGGTGATCGCCACTCCCCACGTGATCATCGGGTCCGGCGTACGGCACAGCAAGATCGCGTTGCCCGGGCCGGCGCTGGGCGCACTGCCCGGAGCGCAGGTGGTGGAAGGCCTGGCCAGGCCGGCCTGACCAGGCATCAGCATCGATACCGTTGCACGTGAAACATCACGCCCGGCCGGCAGCGGCCTCCCGCTGCTCGACCTCGGCCAGCGCGGCGAGCAGCGTGGACGTCTCCTGGGCACCGCTGACCGCGTACTTCCCCGCCAGCACGAACGTCGGCACGCTGGTGATGCCCAGGTCACGGGCGGCGGCCAGGTCGGCGGCGACTTCAGCGGTCCGCTCGTCGGAGTCGAGGAACCGGCGGGCGTCGGCGGCGTCCAGGCCGATCGAGCCGGCGATCGTCGCCAACACCTCCCGGGAGCCGATGTCGAGACCCTTCGTGAAGTGCGCCTGGTACAGGGCGTCCACCATCTCGGCCGCCCGGTCGCGCTCGGTGGCGTAGCCGACCAGCCGGTGCGCGTCGAAGGTGTTCGCGGCCACCGCGTGGTCGTAGTCCAGCCGGAGTCCGTCGCCCGCCGCGACCTGGACCACCCGCTCGACCATCTGCCGCGCTCGCTCGGGGCCGCCGAAGTTGTCAGCCAGCGCGTCGACCACCGGGAGTGGTTCGGGCACCGGCGACGGGTCGAGCTGGAACGGCCGGTAGCGGACGGTCACCTCACCGTCGTAGCGGGCAAGTGCCTCGTCCAGGCGACGCTTGCCCAGGTAGCACCACGGGCAGACGACGTCCGCGTAGATCTCGATCTCCATGATCGGTGGCAACTGCCCACTCAGCCGAGTTGTTCCCGGACCTGCCGCTTGAGCCGGCCCAGGATCGCGGTGCCCCCGCGTACCCGCAGCGGACTGATCGCCTGGGCCAGGCCCATCCGCTGGTAGAGATCGTCCGGAACCGCCAGCACCTCCTCGGCGCTCGCGCCGGCCAGCCCTTCGGCGAGGATCCCGGCGAACGCCCGGGTGGTCGGCGCCTCCGGCGGGCAGTCGAAGAGCGTCTCGACCACCCCGTCCGGCGTCACGGTGGCGCGCAGGAAGAACGCGGTCTGGCACTCGGGCACCTGCTCCATGCCCTCGCGCGTGGTGTCGTCGTACGGCAGCACGGGAATGACGTCCGCGTACTCCAGCAGCATCTCCAACACCAGGTCGCGCGGCGCGGCGGCGAACTCGTCGACGATCTCGGCCAGTCGGGCCGGCATGTCAGCCATGAGTCGAGGCTACCGCCGGCCGTTCCTAGACCGTCGGCGACTGTTCGCTGATCTCGCTCAACGCGCTGGTTGGGTCGAGCTGCATGGCCAGGTCACCGAGCGAGACGATGCCCACCAGCTTGCGGTCGCTGTCGCACACCAGCACCCGCCGGATGCCCCGGTCCCGCATGAGCGCCGCGGCCTCCCCGGCCGTGCAGTGCTGCTCGATCATGACCACCTCGCGGGTGACGATCGAGCCGATGGTGGTCGACGCCGGTGACGCGTTCTCGGCGACCGCCCGGACCACGATGTCCCGGTCGGTGAGCATGCCGGCGAGGGTGGCGCCGTCGGTGACCACCACGTCGCCGATGTCCGCCTCCTTCATCACCCTGGCCGCCTCGTCCAGGGTGGTCTCGGCCGACAGGTACACGACCTGCTTGGTCATCACGTCGCTGACCCGGTAACCGGTCATGAGATCCTCCGAAGACGCTTTACCCGATCCGACTGCACTACCCCGTCACGCGGCGGGCTACACCAGGTTCGCACGCTCGTGGCGGACCTCGTCGACGATCTGCTCCACCACGGCGTCCACCGGCAATTCCGTCCGCCGGTCACCGGCCCGCTCACGCAGCTCGACGTACCCGTCGGTCAGTCGGCGACCGACCACGACGGCGCGCGGGATGCCGATCAGCTCGGCGTCGGTGAACTTCACCCCGGCCGAGACGTGCGTGCGGTCGTCGACCAGCACGCGCAGGCCGGCGGAGGCCAGCCGCCCGCCGAGGTCCAGCGCCGCGTCGAGCTGCGGGCCCTTGCCCGCCACCACCAGGTGTACGTCGCACGGCGCGACCGCCGCCGGCCAGCGGAGCCCACGCTCGTCGTGGTGCTGCTCGGCGATGGCCGCGACCGCTCGGGAGATCCCGATGCCGTAGCAGCCCATGGTGGGTCGGACCGGCTTGCCGGCCGGCCCGAGCACGTCGACGGCGAACGCGTCGGTGTACCGGCGACCGAGCTGGAAGATGTGCCCGATCTCGATGCCCCGCCGGATGGTCAGCTCGCCGTCGTCACAGGCGGGGCAGGGGTCGCCGGCACGCACCTCGGCCGCCTCGATCGTGCCGTCGGGCGTGAAGTCCCGGCCGCAGACCACGTCGGTGGCGTGCCGACCCGGCTCGTTCGCGCCCGTCAGCCAGGCGGAACCGGTCACCACCCGGGGATCGACCAGGTAGCGGATGCCCAGCTTGGCGAGCACCTGCGGCCCGATGTAACCGCGCACCAACTCCGGATGTTCGGCCCACTCCTCGAAGACCGCCACCTGCGCCGGCTCCAGCGCGGCGCCGAGCCGCTTCAGGTCGACCTCCCGGTCGCCCGGCAGCCCGACCACCAGGGGTTCGGCGCGGTCCGCCCCGGGCTGACGGACGGTCAGGACGACGTTCTTCAGGGTGTCGGCGGCGGTCCAGTCGTCGCGTTCACTCAGCCGCCGGCTGTTCGCCAACTCGACCAGGCTGGCGATCGTCGGGGTCTCGGGGGTGTCGTGCACCTGCGCCGCCGGCTGGGCGTCGGGATCGCCCGCAGCGGGCGCGCGGGTGAGGACGGCCTCGGTGTTCGCCGCGTAGTCGCAGGCGGTGCAGCCGACGAAGGTGTCCTCACCGACCGGCGTCGAGGCCAGGAACTCCTCCGACGCAGAGCCGCCCATCGCGCCGGACACCGCGTGCACCACCGTGTGATCCAGGCCCAGCCGATCGAAGATCCGCTGGTACGCCGCCCGGTGCCGGGCGTACGCGTCCCGCAGGCCCGCCTCGTCCAGGTCGAAGGAGTACGCGTCCTTCATCAGGAACTCCCGGCCGCGCAGCACCCCGGCCCGGGGTCGCGCCTCGTCGCGGAACTTCGTCTGCACCTGGTACAGCGTCACCGGGAAGTCCCGGTACGAGGTGAACACGTCCTTGACCAGCAGCGCCGCCATCTCCTCGTGGGTGGGCGCCAACAGGTGCTCGGCGCCGCGCCGGTCGGCGAGCGTGAAGAGAAGGTCGCCGTACTCCGTCCACCGGCCGCTGGTGCGGTACGGCTCGGCGGGCAGCAGCGCCGGGAAGTGCACCTCCTGGTCGCCGATCGCGTTCAGCTCGGCGCGCACCACCTCGGTGATCCGGTCCAGCACCAGCTTGCCCAGCGGCAGCCACGTGTAGCCGCCCGGCGCGGCGCGGCGGATGTACCCGGCGCGCAGCAGCAGCCGATGGCTCGGCACCTCCGCGTCGGCCGGATCCTCGCGCAGGGTCCGCAGCAACAGGGTCGACATGCGTAGCAGCATCCGCGCAGCCTAATGACCGTGCAGCCGGATGAGCGATCAATTTCGGCCCGATCCCGCCCCTCCGACGGCAACCATCGGCGTACATCCTGACGTCTGCAAAGGCACCAAGCCCTCGCACCCTGACCTGAGGATCGGCCCGTGTGGACCCTCTGCTGAGTGAGTTCGACTCGTTCGTCCGTACCCGTACCCCGGCGCTGCTGCGCTCGGCCTATCTGCTCACCGGCGACCAGCACCTGGCCGAGGACCTCGTCCAGTCGGCCCTGGCCCGGACCCACCGCTCCTGGAGCCGCCTGCACCACAGCGGCAACGCTGAGGCGTACACCCGCAAGACCATGTACCACCTGCAGGTCTCCTGGTGGCGACGGCGCCGGGTTCCCGAGTCGATGCCGGGCGACCTGCCCGAGCCACGCGGAGGCGGCTCGACCCCCGACCACGCCCACCAGACCAGCCTGCGGCTCACCCTGCGGGCGGCGCTGGCGAAGCTTTCCCCGAAGCAACGTGCCGTGCTGGTGCTGCGGTTCTTCGAGGACCGCACCGAGGCGGAGGCCGCCGAACTGCTCGGGGTCACGATCGGCACTGTCAAGAATCGTTAGAAGCTATGGTCGATGTTGCCGACACGAACGTCGATCTAGGGGGACGGTTCTGATGGTACGGCGGAAGGCCCGGTCGGGGAACCGGGGCCGGTTCGACAGCAAGGACGCGCTGCTAGCCGGTGGCGTAGAGGTGCGGGCGTTGCGGTATCAGCGCGCGAGCCAGGACAAGAAGGAGCAGGGCAAGAGCGTCCACGACCAGGGAGTGCTCAACCTAGCGGAAATCACTAAGCGGTCCTGGACGGACGCTGGGTCGTTCACCGACAACCACCGCTCGGCCAGCCGCCGCGCCACCAAGGAGCGCGAGCAGTTCGAGTTGTTGATCGAGCAGATCCTCGCCGGCAAGGGTGACGTGCTGGTGGTCTGGGAGATCTCCCGCAAGGAACGTGACCTCGCGGTGTTCGTGAAGATCCGGGACATGTGCCACGAGGTCGGTCTCAACTTCTGGCTGGTCGGCGGGGTGCTGTATGACCTGCGGGACAAGAACGACCGGATGATGCTCGGCTTCCAGGCCGTTCAGGCCGAGTGGATGGCCGACTCGATCCGCGACAACGTGCTGCGCGGCATCGTCGGCGCAGCCGAAGCCGGCCGCCCGCACGGAAAGGTCACCTACGGGTACCGGCGGATTTACGACCAGCGCACCAGAGCTCTCCTCCGCCAGGAGCCTGACACTGAGATCCGTACGGCCTTGGCGGCGGATGGGGCGGTGACGGAGTATTCGCACGCGCAGGTGGTGCGGGACAACTTTCGCAAGATCGCCGAAGGTATGCCGCTGACGGTCCGCGAGGCCGAACTGAACCGCCTCGGCATCCCGGCGTCGCAGGGTGGTGTCTGGCGGCGCGGGATCCTGCGTAAGCAGGTGATGAACCCGGCGTACATCGGCAAGCGGGTGCTGCGTGGCGAGATCGTCGGAGACGGGATCTGGCCTGCGCTTATCAATGAGGAGACGTACTGGTCGGTGGTGCGGATGCTCGGTGACCCGTCGCGCACCACGACCCGCCCTGGGAGGGCGGTGCATCTGCTTTCGTACATGGTGCGCTGCGGCGTGTGCGACGGGCCGTTGTCATCGCAGCGCCTGAACCGGCACGGCTGGGAGGGGCAGGTGTACTCCTGCCTGCACAAGCGGTGCACCGCGGTGAAAGCCGAGTTCCTCGACGAGTACGTGCAGCGCGCCGTGGTGGCGTGGCTGTCCCGCCCCGACGTCTACGACATCCTCACCGCCGCCAGCGCCACCGACGAGGAGGTCGCCCACGCCCGCGCCGAAGCGCAACGGCTGCGCGGGGAACTGGAGGATTGGCGCAAGCTCGGGGAGGAGGGCGAAGTCACCGCGATCGCCTACGCCCGCGCAGAGAAGGGCCTGACGGCCCAGATCGCCGAGCACGAACAGCGCGCCGCCGACGCCGGCATTCCTGCAGTGCTGCGCGGGCGCATCGGGGACCAGGCTGTGGCGGCGTGGCAGGAACTCGGTGACGACGTCGCGGTCAAGCGGGAGATCATCCGCCTCGTCGCTGACATCAAGCTGCTGCGAGCCGGATTCAAGGGCGAACGCCGCACCTTCGGCCGTCACCGCCTCGGCTGGACGTGGAAGTTCGGCCCTCAGGACCAACAGGCGGCCTGAGCCTGCGGGTGACGGCAGGGGCGCGGTCAGGGACGGATGACTTGACCTTCGGGCGGCGGCGCGCGTCGATCGTGTCCGCCGCCCGTTAGTAGGGGCGGCCGACCAGCGTCTCGCCCAGCGAAAGGCAGTGCCGTGCCCCGCGAACGACTCAGCATCCTCGCCGTGATTCCCGGTAATGTGACCGACCCGCGGCTGTGGAGGCTCGGCCTCGATGTCGCCGCTGCCCACCAACCTGATGCCCGGGGCAACTGCCGCAACCTGCAGTGCGCCGGCCAGCGAGGCATGTGCGCTGCCGCCCGTTACGCGCGTCGCGCCATGGCCCTCGCGCGATCGGCTCGACCGGCCATCACCCAGCCCGCGCCGACGAGGGCCCGGGGCCGCGCCGCCGTTATCGCCGGCCAGTCTTCCAAGTTTCGGGGCTGGTTCACCACCTCACTCGAAGCGCGACAGACGAGTCCACGCCCGAGGCAGTCGACTGAGCTGTCTTTCAGGGATTCAGCCGCGTGAAGCTGTGGATATCACCGCCGTGGACCGACGACGTGGCCACGCCTTGCCGCGGCTGCGGGTCCCGCTTCTGCCATGCGTCGCCTGTGTATAGGCCGTCCGATTGCAGTCGGACCGGAAAGGCCAGGCAACTTACGACAGCGGTGCCTTTCCGACCAACTTGGAGAAGCGCTCGAAGTATTCGGTCAGCTTCACGATGGCGCGCTCCTTCTTGGCGCCGTGGTTGTTGTCCTTCGCGAAGCGCGAGACCGGCGGCAGGACCTGAGTGATCGCTGTTCCGTTGGTTGCGATCGCGCCGTCGCGGAAGGCTGCTTCAATAAATGACTTCGTCTGCTCGGGCCGAAGGCGCTCGACGTCGATGATCTCGGCGAGTTCGGCTTCTCGTCGTTGGATGACGAAGTCCCGCCAGTGGTTCTTGACCTCGCCGGTGACTGACATGGAGGCGACAAAATCCATGATCAGGTCTTTCTTGTTCCGCAGCGATGGGCTGGCATCGATGGCATCCTCGATGGCGCGCAGCGGCAACCTGCCTTCTTCATCCATACTAGCCCGGCCCTCATCACGCCACCTCTGCACCAGCATCAGAATGTAGTCGAAATTGACCTCAACCTGCCTGATGAGCTCGATCTCGAAGACGACATCGTCGAGGATCGACTCCTTCTCGCCGGCATCCCGCTTGCGATGCCTCTCCCACAGTGCGTTGTAGACGCTCGTGTAGTTTTGCAGTTGCCTCGGTGGCAGCGACTCGTCGTGAGCGAACTCGTCGAAGGATGTCAGGATGTTGCGCAGTCTGAGGATCCGGCCGAAGAGCACGACAAACGCCTTCTCCTGAGCCTCCCCAAATGGCTCGGTCCCGGGTGGGCAATGTTGCAGAAGTTGCTCAACCAGGCTGACGTACGCGGCGTGGTAGTAAGCGTACGGCTTGAGTAGAACCACTTCGTTGGCCTCGGAGTTGCCGAAGAGTACCAGGGCATCGTCGACGGCCTTCTCCAGGTTGCGGAAGCAGACGATGTTGCCGTAGGCCTTGACCGAGTTGAGGATCCGGTTCGTGCGGGAGAACGCTTGGATCAATCCGTGGGACTTTAGGTTTTTGTCCACCCACAGCGTGTTTAGCGTGGTTGCGTCGAACCCGGTCAGGAACATATTGACCACGATGACCAAGTCGACCTCGCGGTCTTTCACTCGACGCGCGAGGTCCTTGTAGTAGTTTTCGAACTTAGCCGCTGAAGTGTCGTAGGCCGTGCTGAAGTGGGCGTTGTAGTTGCTGATCGCGCGTTCGAGGAAGTCGCGGGACGAGGCGTCGAGTTGGTCCGCATCCATCGCCTCGTCATCGATGATGCCACCGAGCTCCTCGTCCTCGTTGACCGCATAGCTGAAGATCGTGGCGATTTTCAGCGGCTGATAGGACGGGTCCGTGGCTTCACGCTCGGTCTGCTGTCGGCCGAACTCGTCATAAAAAGCTTTCAACGCGGGGATTGATGCGGTCGCCAGCATCGAGTTGAAGCCACGTACTCGCTTCTCACCCAGGCTGTAACCTTGCGTGCGCATGGTCTTGGTATCGAAGTGGTCGAGGACATACTGCACGATCTTCCGAATTCGCTCGGGATGGCGCAGCACTTCTTCGGTGTCGATCCCGGCGACCTGCTTGTCTTCGACGTCGTTTGCTGCCCGCACCGTGTTTTGGTAGGAGACGCGGAAGGGCAGCACGTTTCCGTCTTTGATCGCGTCCAGGATCGTGTAGCTGTGTAGTAGGTCGCCGAAGATCTTCTCGGTAGTGTCCTTTGTCGCCCCGCCGGCGTTCTGCGGGAAGATCGGGGTGCCGGTGAACCCGAAGAGGTGGGAGCGGCGAAACGCCTTGCGCACTGCGGCCCCCATGTCTCCGAACTGGCTCCGGTGGCACTCATCGAAGATCAACACCACCTGACCCATGGTGATTTCGTTGCCTTTGTTCTGCTCGATGAACCGCGACAGTTTCTGAATTGTAGTGACGATGATCGAAGCGTTCTGATCATGCAGTTGTCGCTTCAGTTCGGCGGTCGAGCGAGACCCGTTGACCGAGTCCTTCTCGAAGCGGTTGTACTCCAGCATCGTCTGGTAGTCGAGGTCCTTGCGGTCCACTACGAAGAGGACCTTGTCAATGCCCTCCATCTTCGACGCGAGCTGCGCGGTCTTGAACGATGTCAGCGTCTTTCCCGACCCGGTGGTATGCCAGATGTAGCCGCCCGCCTTCGGCCCGGTCGCCTTCGCCGAGGAGGCCATTCGCCGCAGGATCCGCTCAGCCGCAGCGATCTGGTAAGGCCGCATCACCAGCAGGGTACGAGAGACGTCGAAGACGCAGTACTTTGTCAGCACGTTCAGCAGCGTGTGCTTGGAGAAAAATGTCCGCGTGAACGCGGCGAGGTCGCTGATGCGTCGGTTTTCCGCGTCGGTCCACCACGAGGTGAACTCGAAAGAGTTCGATGTCTGCTTCCGCCTACGCTTGCCGCCCTCGGACTCAGCCACCTTCCGGGCACGAGTTGTGTTCGCGTAGTACTTGGTGTGCGTGCCGCTGGAGATCACGAAGAGCTGGATGTATTCGAACAGTCCGGCATCGGCCCAGAACGACTCCCGCTGGTAGCGGTTGATCTGGTTGAACGCCTCCTTCAAGGGCACCCCGCGCCGTTTCAGCTCAACGTGCACCAGCGGCAGCCCGTTCACCAGGATCGTGACGTCGTACCGGTGCGTGCGAGGAGCCCCGGAACTCTCACCAGCCGTCCCGTACTGGTTGATCACCTGAAGTCGGTTGGAATGGATGTTCGACTTGTCGATCAGCTTGATGTTCTTGCTCGTGCCGTCGTCACGAGACAGGACCTGGATCGGGTCCTCCTGGATGCGCGCCGTCTTCTCGACGATGCCCTCATTCTTCGAGGCAATCTTTTTGGCGAAGAACCATTTCCACTCGTCGTCACTGAAGACCACATTGTTCAAGCCCTCCAGCTGACGACGGAGGTTCAACTCGAGGTCAGCCGACGAGGTGATGTGAAGTAGCTCGTACGCCTGCTGTCCCAGCATCTCAATGAACTCAGCCTCGAGCTGAGCCTCGGACTGGTAGCCCTGATCGACACCGTCGTCCGGTTCGTACGCCGCCACAACGGTGGATTCGTCGCTCATCGCAATGGGCTCGTACCGCAGCGCCGAGTCCGGTGCCTCCACACCGCCGCCCGGACTCATGCCACCCGCTCTTTGAACTTCAGCAACTTGTCCCGGTAGTGCTCGTACTGCCGCGTGCGGGCTTGCAGCTCAGCTCTCAGCTCAGCTTGCAGCTCAGCTTGCAGCTCAGTCATCTTATTGAGGATCCGTACGATTTCGCTCTGGACGCCGGGTGGAGGAGCCGGGATGGTGATCCTGCTCAGACCGCTTCTGGAGAGCCGCTTCACCTTGGCGCGGGCGACATATTGCCCCTTCTCGGCGTGGAAAGCGCTGGTCTGGAAGTAGTAGGAGACATAGGTCGGATTGAGTTCGCTCCGGAACAAAAACGAGTCATCGTGGATAGCGACCTCTTCTTCGCCAAGCCAAGCCACGGCCTTGCCGACATCCTCAACCGTCTCCCCAACGCCAGCGACGATCACGTCCCCCGGCTGGGCGTAGCACAGCTGATTGCGCAGATCCTCCCTCACATACGAGACGGTGGTGCGCGCGGACACGCCATATTCTGTGTAGATCTCCCCGTAGTGGATACAGGGAATTCCTTCTTCGACCATGTCAGCTTTGGTGAAGCGACGTCCGCGGACGAAGGTTCCGATCTCGCCGAGCATGACGACCTCAACGCCATCAGGGCAGTGCTCGGCCAGCAGCCTATCGATCTCGCTCATGGCGCCAACACCCCGCTCGAAGACACGTTAACCCTGTCAATATTCCATCCGAGTGCATCGATCGCCCGCTTCATCTCCTGATCGCTGGCGACATTGTGGATGATACCGATGACCAATCTTCGGCAGGGGTGGTACTTCTGCAGGGCCACTTCGTCACTTGAATCTCCATGAACAATTTCACTCAGCTCGCTGAACAACTTGTATCCGTCGCTGGAGAATGCCGACGGGATGATGTGGTGCTGCTCATCGACTTCTTGCAGGAGGCTCCGGAACGGCTTTCGACCGCCGTTGTTGCCGGTGGTGGGTATGCCTGCGATATCGGCGACCTGCTTGGTGATCGCTTCGAAGATCTTTCGGAGGTAGACCATGGATCCCGCGCCAAGCTGTACCTCGTAGGCGAGCTGCGCACGCTCCAGCAGATCGTCGAAGCCACCGGCGCCGACTCCGACCCGACTCGCCATGCCGCGCCGGTTGTCTACATAGCGCTCCAACCGCACGGTCGGTGCCGGTCCGTCCAGTTCATTCCTGGACACTACAAGGAACCAGGCTTCAATGGCCGCTTCGCATACTGGGCATTTGAGGCACGCGTCGATGCTCACCACACGATCTCCCACGCCGAGGCAAGATAGCTTGTCGCCCGACATGAACGTCCGAACGTCGTCGCAGGTCTTGCACTTGAAGTTGATAGCGACCTTGCCGACCTCGATCGTCTTATGTTTGCCCCAAGCCAGGCGGGCATTAAGGAAGCGCTCGACCTGCGCCTCCTCGTTAGCAGGGGCTTTGGACAACAGTTCAGACAGTCGCATCGTCGGATTCCAGGTCGCCGAGAATGGAGTCGATTTGATTACGCAGCTCAGCTTGGCGGGCGACTATCCGGGAAATTTCAGCGTTCAATTCCTCGATGTCGACTGCTTCGCGAGCGTCCTCGGCTTGGACGTAGGAGCTGACCGCGATGTTGTAGTTGTTGTCGCGGATATTCTCATAGTCGACCAGGGCGGTGAAGTGGTCGACGGCCTCCCGGCGGGTGAACGCCTCCAGGATCTTCGCTTGGTGGCCGGCGGTTAGTTTGTTCTTATTACCCTGGCGCGTGAACTCGGCCGAGGCGTCAATGAAGAGCACCCGGTTGTCGATCTTCGACTTCTTCAGCACAATGATGCAGGTCGCGATCGTTACCCCGAAGAAGAGGTCCGGTGGGAGCTGGATGACAGTGTCGACGTAGTTGTTTTCGATGAGGTACCGCCGGATTTTCTGCTCAGCGCCGCTGCGGTAGAGCACACCGGGGAACTCGACGATCGCGGCCGTGCCGTTGACTGCCAACCACGACAGCATGTGCATCGTGAACGCGAGGTCTGCTTTCGATTTCGGCGCCAGCACACCAGCGGGCGCGTACCGCTCGTCGTTGATTAGCAGCGGGTTCGAGTCACCTTCCCAGCGCGTGGAGTAGGGCGGGTTGGAAACGATCGCCTCGAACGGCTCGTCATCCCAGTGGTACGGGTCGATCAGCGTGTCGCCGTGGGCGATGTCGAACTTCTCGTACGGGATGTTGTGCAGGAACATGTTAATCCGGCACAGGTTGTGGGTGGTCAGGTTGATCTCCTGACCGAAGTAGCCCTGCCGGACCCCGTTGGGCAGCACCTTCTTGAACTTCAGAAGCAGCGAACCCGAGCCACAGGCGGGGTCGTAGACCTTGTTCACCTCGGTCTTGCCGACCACGGTGATCCTGGCGAGCAGCTCAGAGACCTCCTGCGGCGTGTAGTACTCCCCGCCAGACTTGCCGGCCGAGGACGCATACATCTGCATCAGGTACTCATACGCGTCACCGAACAGATCGATGGTGTTCTCGTTGAACTCGTCGTTACCGAAGTTCAAGGACCCGATTGCGTCGAGGAGCTTGACCAGCTTCTCGTTGCGCTTCGCGACAGTGGGGCCGAGCTTGCCGCTGTTGACGTCGAGGTCGGCGAAGAGGCCCTTGATGTCGTCCTCGGAAGCGGTGCCGACCGAGCTGGCTTCGATGTTGGTGAACACCCGCGTCAGCGTCTCGTTGAGATTCTCGTCCTTGCTGGCCCGCTCACGCACGTTCGCGAAGAGGTCTTGGGGCAGGATGAAGAAGCCCTTTTCCTTGACCGTCTCCTCGCGCCCGACCTCGGCGTCAGCGTTGGACAGGTGACGGTAGTCGAAGTCCTCGTCGCCTGCGCTGCGCTCCGCCTCGTTGAGGTAGGCCGTCAGGTTCTCGGAAATGAATCGGTAGAACAGTATCCCCAGCACATACGTCTTGAAGTCCCAGCCATCCACGCTTCCACGCAGCTCGGTGGCGATCTTCCAGATCACCCGGTGAAGATCAGCTCGCTCCCGCTCCTTCTTGCGGTCTTCAGCAGCGGTGGTCCAAGCCGGCTCTGTCGTCACAAGGTGAAGTCTTACCAGACCTTGCCGGCGCGACGAGGGGTGCCACCCATGCGCGTGCGGCCTCGGCGATCTTCATCCAGGCCCGGCGCCGCTCAGTGTTCGTGCGACCAGCGCAGCGATCTGCTCGATGAGGCGGGTGAGCTGCGAACGGCACTGACGCGGAGCTGCAACGTCGTAGGAGTGCTCACCGGCCATGCCACGGGGATCGATTTACAGCCAGCGGTCATGGTCTTGGGGAAGGATGTCCCCGCCGGAAGCATCGCCGTGACATGGGCTAGGAATTTGGTCGCGGGCGAGGTAGGAGAGCAACGCTTTCCCCTCTCTTTGCTCGCGGATGGGAGCGACGGTGGTGCCGCGGCGCAGGTCAGAGAGGTGATCATCCCTCAGCCGGTCGTTTCGCCCCACGATCGGGCGGACGGCGAGGACTGGGGCGGACGCGGGTGGCCTATATAGCATTCGGGCGGACTGGCGGCAAGACTCGTGACTAATCCGTTATAACTTGTTGGTTGACTCCAGCGGCTATCCGGGGCGTAATGGAGAGACGTTCCCGCAGCGCCGGCTGGCGTGGTCGGCCACAGACGCAGCGGGCAGGCATCTCCTCAGGGGGTGCCTGCCGTTGCTGGTGCTGACGCTGCCGGGGTATGCCGAGTGTTGGGAGGACCCCCATGAAGGATCGTCTGTCGGCGAGTTGAGCCGCCGCACCACCTGATCGCGTTTGCGCCGTCGGTGGTGAGTCCTCACCCCATGTGGCTCGGCTAGGCCGTCTGCCCTGCTTCCATGCTGTTGACCGTCGCCTGCTGTGCAGGTCACGGCGACGCCTGCTGCCGTGGTGCCTGCCCCTGCGTTGGGTTTGGCGTGTTCGTTGACTCGACCACAGTGACTCTTACCGTCCCCTGCCACGCGGGGGGTCCGCCCGGCCGGGCGTTACCCGGCAGGGGCGCGCATGCCCGTACCCGCCGAGCATGGGCGACCCAGGCGATCCCCTTGCGCCGCACCTGAAACCCACAAACCCATCTTGGAGAAGTTCGTGACTTCACTCGACATCATCCCTTCGGGCGCGGCCTTCACGCCCGCCCTTCCGGTCCGCACCAGAGCGATGACGCCACTTGAGGCGTTGCCCGGATCGGCCAACGGCAGGTGGTGGGCCTTTGGCGACACGTAAGCAGCGGCGCCCTGACTCACCCGAGGCGGTGGGGTCGGGGCGGCAGCCGTTGGAGAACCGAGCCCAGGTGGCGATCATGCTGCTGATCGGCGGAGCGGCCGGCGCGGCGTCCTTCACCCACGTGCATGACGTCGCCGCCGCACACGGCCAGCCGGGCTGGCTGGCCTGGGCCGACGCGATCGTGTTGGAGTTGACCTCGATCGCCGCCGGTCTAGAGTTGCGCCGCAACCGGCGCTTGGGCAAGAACGTTGCGTTCCCTGCCACGATGCTGGTCGCGGCGGTGCTGCTGTCGTTGGCCGCGCAGGTCGTCGAGGCCGAGGCGTCGGTAATCGGCTGGATCGCCGCCGCCCTGCCAGCGCTCGGTTTCCTGGCGATGGTGAAGATTGCCCTCGGCCGCGCCGACCCTGCCCCACCCCACTCAACCGTCCGGCCCGCGCGGACGGATCCCGGACCGCCCCTGACCGTTGACGTTTCGGTCCCGGACGACCGTCAGCCGGTTCCCAGGATCGCTACCGCCGTCCGGGACCGCGCGACCGAGGTCCCCGCCGTCGCGGACCGGCCCTGGGTGGTCCCGGACCGTCCGGACAGCCAGCCGTCGACCAACGATGGCGGTCCGGAGGTCGCCGTGCTGGTCCCGGCCGCCCGGACCGCCGCCCGCACCCTCACCGTCGAGGGAACGCCGATGTCCCGCAAGGCTCTCGCCCGACAGCTACGCGCGGACGGATACCAGTTGTCCAACGCCACCGCCTCGGCACTCGTGCGTGTCCTGCGCGCCGAGACCACCTCACCCACACCGGACCTGTCACCCGGGGAGGTGGCGTGACAGAACCGCAACCTGCGGCTTCTGTCAGAGCGAGCCGCCGCTGTCAGGCCAGTTTGCGCGCCTGTTAGCAGGCTCACGAGCTGACAGAACCTGACCGAACCTGTCCACACGCTTCCGCCCGCGACGGCGGCCGGTGCACCCGCCGCACGTCCACCCACACCTCTGAGCTTGGAGCAACAACAGTGATTACCCCACATGGTGAATCTCAGCTGGGTCGCCGCTTTCGTCACCGGCCCGACTCACACCCACTTCCAGGGTGCCGTCACGCCGGGCACGGTGTGCCCGGCGGTGTAGGAGTCAGCGCCGATCCCCGTTCTACCGTCCGTCTTGATCCTGACCCCCAACCTGACTCTCCGTACTCGCTCACAGCCCAGGTCAACCCCCCTCACATCGACTCTGATCGGCTCCAGACAGACCCTCAACTCTGGGGTCTCCCCCCTGGGGCTGCCCATGCGTAAACCCATACAGACCTCGGATCCGCTGCTGCGGCTGCAGGCCAGCATCACCGCCCGCGACGACCGGCTCCTCGGCTGGCTCTACGACCACGGCGTGTTCACCACCGACCAGATCGCTGCCGCCCTGTTCCCGTCCCTGGACTTCACTCAACGCCGCCTGCGCCGCCTCACCACCCTGCGGGCGGTGGACCGGTTCCGGCCCAACAGGGCCGACGGCGGCTCCTACCCCTACCACTACGTCCTGGACCAGCTCGGCTACGACCACGTCCACGCCCAACGTGGACTCGGACGACCACGCCGGGACCAAGCCCGCCGCCGCAAGCAGTCCCTCACCCGCAGACCGGACTTGCCACACCTGCTCGGCGGCAACCAGGTCTTCATCGACCTCTCCGCCCACGCCCGCACCCACACCGACGGCGACCTGGTCCGCTGGCAACCCGCATCCGCCTATCACGAACCCGGCGTCCTCTACCGCAAAGGCGGCAACCCGCAAATCATCATCGGCGGACCAACCGGCTTCCCCCGCCCGGACGGCGCCGGGGTGTGGACCGAACGCGGACGGTCCGTGCCGTTCTTCCTTGAGTACGACACCAGCGGCGAACGCCTGGACGTCCTTATCGACAAGATCGCCAAGTACGATCGCCTCTTCGCGATGAGCACCTGGGCATGGCCCGTCCTGTTCCACCTCCCCTCCGCCCGCCGCGAGGCGAACCTGCACCACCGCATCGCCGGCATTGACCTGCACACGGTCTTCGCCACCACCACCGCCGAACTGCGGGGCGCACTCGATGCCAGCCCCGCCGACCAGGTCTGGCAACGAGCCGACAGCAGCGGCCGTCACCGCCTCATCGACCTGCCCTACACAGACACCGACCACGACGACGAGTTCCCCACCCACACCGCGCCCGACCAAGACGGGCGCGCAGCCTGATGGGGAGGGGGTGGATCAGACGACGCTGTCGGCGTTTGGTCTCCCGCATGCCGCTGAGCCCGCCCGCGCCCCACAACCCCGGGGCTGCGGCCGTCGTCGCCGCACGGCGCGCACCCCAGCGGTGTTCCCGGAGCACGTGTCGGGCGGCGCGGGCAGCAGGGCTTACGAGCTATCAACGTCTGTCAGCGGCGCTGCTCGGCGACAGACAGCCCCCCGACCGCCCACCACTCACACCAGCGGCTCGCCTCCGTGAGTTTCTGTGAGTGGCGCACCTCTTCACTTCCACGGCCAGCGGAGCTACTGTCCGCGGCCCTCACCGATGCCGACCCGCCGCCGACTCCGGCCAGCAGGATCCGGCGATCAATCTTCAGCGATTTCTTATCACCGAGAAGGAGATGCGCATGGCTCGACACCTCGACCTCACGCCACGAGCCGTCCTGGGAGGGACATGGCCAGACGCCGTGACCACACATCACGTGCGAGCACACCGCATCGGTCGCCGCCGACCCCGCCCACGCGGGCAACCGACGACGAGGCCCCGATCGAGTCACCCGACACCGATCTTGCGACCGTGCCGGGAACACTGTCGATGGCCCGCTACCTGACCGACCCACAGACCGAAGCCGAGATCCAAGCCCTGGCCGCCGAAGCCGGCCTTCCCACTGTCGACCAAGCCACCAGACTCGCCCGCCTCCTACGCCTCCATTAGGCCGCCGCCCCAGCACACGCCGCCTGAGCTGCGCCCGCTCCAATGGGGCGGGCGCAGCCTCTGCATCTGGAAGGCCAGTCTCTGGGATCAGAGTGCTACGGGTATCGATGCCGGCTGGCCACGCGAACCCGTAAGCCGAAACCCGGCCAGCTCGCAGGCGGCAAACTGAGCGGCTGGTCGCGTCGACAGCGAGGCGACCGAGCACCAACGACGGCTTCGGCAGAAGAGGCAGACTTCAGGATCCGAGCTTTACGGTGGCGTACGGTTCCCAGACGTACATACCCTCGTCGCGGTTGAGAACGATGAGCTGACACGAGTCGATGACGGCGTTCGCGCTGAGTTTCGGCGCGGACGACAGAGCCTCGATCAGCGGAGCCGCAGAACCGTCGGTGTTGGTGTAGGCCAGGCTGAGGTGAGGGTTGTAAGGCTCGGCGGGCTCCGGTACTCGGTCCTCCCCCCAGACGTCGGCGATCGCGGCGCGGATCGCGGCACGTAGCTGCCGCACGGGTTCGACCGGGTCAACGGCGATCTGGATGGACTCGGAGTCGACGTGGGGCACGCCGATGGCGAGGTTGAACGGTGCCAAATGCGCGCAGCGGTCCTCGGCGGCGGCCACGATGGCGTCGATGTCCTCGGCGGCAACATCCTGAACAAAGCCGATCCCCTGCATCGTGAGATGGAGCCATCGGTTGGGGATGACATCGAGGCTGGGCTGCGAGGAGAGCAAGGATCGGTACTGGCCAGCGAGCTCGTCGACCTCGGGTTGGCCGTCGAAGGTGATGTGCCACGTGTAGAAGCGGGAGCCAACGCCCCAGCCTGGTCGCCAGTACCAGTGGTTGCGGATGCTGGTGGTGTGGGGGACTGCCATTGGTTCTCCAGGTCGTTACGGAAGTTGACGGGCGGCGCCGGTGGCGCAGAACTCGGTGATCGCTGCCTGAACACTGCGCGCCTCGGCGCTCGTGCGCAGCGTTGGGTTGCCGGCGAGGCTTCGGCCGACGTCACGCAGGCGGTGAATCAGAGGGTCGAGCCGCTGTTCGGGCGGCAGGCCGAGTACCGGGGACAGGATCGATACCGCCCCGTCGAGGCTTCCGGCGTTGAGATGTGCCGAGGCAGCCCAGATGCGGATTTGGGCCAGCGTGCCGTAGGCGACCGAGGGATCAACGGCGGCTTGCGCGAGAGCGTGCTCAGCATGCTTGATGGCGCTGGCAGCCTCACCGATGCGGAGCAGCACTGACCCGGCGTAATTGTGCTGGCGCACCACGCTGCAGGCCAAAAGTCCACCTACCGGATCGCTGGTGACATGCTCTCGGGCTGTGTCGGCCCGCCGCAGCGCCGATCGGGCCGAGTCAGCAGCACCGATTTCCGCCCACGCGTCTGCCTCCTGGCAGGCCAGCATGACCGCCGCGCTGCCCTCTGCGGCGTAGCCGAGTCCCCGCGCAGCGGCGTCCGCCGCGTCCTCGAATCGCCGCTCCCACAGATGGACTTTGCTGATCGTGGACAGGACCCAGGCTCGGAGCGTGTTATCGCGGACGGTCTCGGCGCACATCCATGCGGTGCGTGCTTGAGACTCCGCTGCGGCGGGATGGCCGAGGTCGCCAGCCATCCAGGCAAGCAGGCTGCAAAGGTACCCCGCCCAGGTGTAGAGCTCTCGCGACTGGTCGGGATTCTGGCGGCCGGTCTGCAGCAGCCGGAACACACGGTCGGCCAGTAGACCCGCTCGGGCATAGACGACGACTGGCGGCTCGGTCAGATAGTCGACGGCGATCCTGCGGGTGGAGGCAACGACATCGTCGAGGGTGAAGGGCCCGACGTTGGACGCTTGCGCCCATGTGCCGAAGCTGGCCGTGCGTTCTGCCACCGCGATCACCAATTCCGTCTCGTCCTGCAGAGCTCCGAGGTCCCACCGCATAGGCTCAGTCATCACGCCCGGCGGGGCTAGGGGTGCGACGGATCGGCTAGGCATCGGGACGGCGTTCCGGCCGCTCAGCATCTCTCGGTCCGCGTCCGGCATAGCGGTCAAGTCATCTAGGTCGACCAGACAGCTCGGCTCGGCGCCGAAGACCTGGGCCAGAGCGTTCAAGGCGGCCAAGGTGGGCCGACGGCCGCCGAAGGGCCATCGCTCGTAGTCGCTGATCCGTGCCCCTGTGATCGTCGCCGAACCGGTTCCGTTGGCGTTCAACCTCTCGGCCACCGCGTCTTGGGTCCAGCCATGAGCCTGTCGAAAGGCATCTCGCGGGCGCAATCCGAATCTTCGCTGCAGTTCAGCGGCGATGACTGCCGGCGTCGCGCCGAAGCCGGCCAAAGTCTGGCGCACGTGGTCGCGCTGCGCTTTGGTGCCGGTTGTCCTTGCCATCGCGGTCACCTCCTACGTGCGGCCTTCTCGTCGCACGGTATCGCCCTTCTGGTGACAACCGGAACGGATGACGACGAGGCCACCGGTCTACCACTGGGTAGTTCCTCACCAAATGATCAATGTAGATGCAGGTCATAGGCCATGTGTGTGTGGGGGAAAATCTCACCACTCCTGGGAATCCATCTACGTCCATGCGTTGCCAAGCTTGCAGCACTGGATCGCGGATCGGTCCGGATGTGGTCACCCAGATGGATGCAGTGGGTGGCCAGCAAGCAATGCCAGTCGTGGATGCCTACTGCCGCCAGCTCCCATGCCGTCTACCGGGCGGCAGACGCCACTCGGCTCCGTACTGACACTTCTTACCCGCGTGGGGATGCCTAATGAGAACGTCGATTGACCTGACGCACTACGGCTACCGCCAGGAGCTGGCCCGTAGACTGCGGTTCCGGGACTTGGTCGCCTACGGCCTGGTGTACATGGTGCCGATCGCACCGATGGCGATCTTCGGCAGCGTTTATGCCGGCTCCGGCGGCATGGTCGCCCTGGCCTACGCCATTGGTGTGGTCGCGTTGGTGTTCACCGCGTTCTCGTATGCGCAGATGGTGAAGGCCTTCCCCATGAGCGGCAGCGTCTACAACTACGCCGGCCGGGGCATCAGCCCGCCGGTCGGATTCCTCGCAGGTTGGGTGATCCTGCTCGACTACGTGCTCGTGCCAGGCCTGCTGTATCTGGTGGCGTCGGTGGCGATGCACGCCACGGTGCCGGTGGTGCCGGTGTGGTTGTGGCTGCTCGGGTTCGTGGCCGTCAACACGATCGTCAACTCGGTCGGGATCCGCATGACTGCGGTGGTAACCCGGGTGATGCTGATCGGTGAGCTGATCGTCTTGGCGGTATTCCTCGGCGTCGCCGTCTGGGCTCTCGCCTCGGGCAAGGGCCGGTTCAGCTGGGACGCCTTCTACAACGCCGACACCTTCACCTGGTCGCTGGTCGCCGGGGCGGTGTCGATCGCGGTGCTGTCCTTCCTCGGCTTCGACGGCATCAGCATGCTGGCGGAGGAGACCCGTGACGGCACCCGGCAGATCGGGCGGTCGATGGCCGTCGTGCTCGTCCTGGCGGGGGTGTTGTTCATCGCGCAGACGTGGTTGGCGGCAATGCTAGATGATCGATTCCAAGGGATGTGGGACCGCAAGTAGACGCGAGGGCGTCCATGATCGGCGTTGTCTAGGCAAC
>NZ_JBNCKS010000071.1:0-30316 GCF_049841635.1 Micromonospora sp. DT44
TTGCCTAGACAACGCCGATCATGGACGCCCTCGCGTCTACTTGCGGTCCCACATCCCTTGGAATCGATCATCTAGGTAGTTGACTCGGCCCGGCGCGCGTACGGGCGGAGGTCACCCGGGCCGCCGATGAGATAGAAGGCGACCAGCAGGAGGTACGCGCAGAGGCTCAGGATCGGGTCGACGAAGACGGTGGCGAAGGCGAGCAGGTAGAGCACGGGCTTCAGCCGTATCCGCCGCGCGATCGCCCGAGCCAACCGGGGATCCAGGTCGGCGTGCAGCAGCCTGGCCCGACGGGCCCACCACCAGCTCAGGTTCACGAAGATCGCCTCACCGAGCACGGTGCCGAGGTAGAGGGCGGCGGTCAGCCGTTGCTCGCTGGCGCTGCCCCGCAGGTTGTCCGACAACAGGTCGGCGGTGAACGGGATGGTCGCGATGAAGAGCAGCACGAGCAGGTTGAGCACCAGCAGCATCTGGTCGACCCGGACCACGTACCGCCAGATGTTGTGGTGGGCGATCCAGACCTGACCGGCGATCCCGAAGGTGATCACGTACGCCAGGTAGGACGGCCAGGCGTGGGCGAGGGCGGCGGGAAGCTCCCTTCCGCCCTCGCGGGCCGGGCCGGTCTGGAGCAGTTCGACGGCCATCACCGTCAGGACAACCCCGAAGACCCCGTCGCTGAACGTCTCGACCCGCGCCGCGTCCCGGGCCATCTCCCGACCGCGCCCGTACCGGTAATCCTTCCGCGCGTCCGCCCCTGCCACGCCCGCCCCGCTCTCGGTGGTGCGTCTCGCGCGCACCCCTCCCGCGATCTTGCGCTTCCGGTCGCCGTTCTGGGGCGATTGCGGTGCTTTACTCCCACCGAAAGTGCAAGATCGCGGGCTAGGAGAGGGCTTCGCCGGCGGGGGCGGGGGTTTCCGCGTCGACCCGGTGGGCTCTCACCTTGTGGCCGACGCTCGTCAGACAGCGGCCGCTGGGCAGGTCGAAGCGCCAACCGTGCAGCTGGCAGGTGAGCTGGTCACCCTCGACGATGCCGAAACGGGTCAGATCCGCCTTCAGGTGCGGGCAGCGGCGCTGCACCACCCAGTCGCCCAACGTGATGTCCTCGGCGTCGGTGCTGCGCTCGTGCTCGTCGTACCAGCCCTCGGCGTACTGGAGACGCTCCTCGGAGAGGCACTTGAAGAACGCGTAGACGAACTCGTTGTACTGGCCGATCCGCGCCGCCGAGAAGCGGCAGGACAGGAAGAGCGAGTTGACCCAGTCCACCTCGTCGATGAAGAGCAGGTGCTCGATCAGCGACCGTTCGGTCCGGAACCGGTACCGCACCTTCTCGTCCGCGTACGGCCGGACCTCCTTGCCGGGGAAGTCCACCACGATCGATTCGACGCTCTCGCCGTCATACCCCACCAGGTCGAAGCGGACCGGCCCGCCGACCCCCTTGGCCAGGTAGATCGACTCATCGAGCAGCGGCTCGATCCGGCGCTTCATCTCGCCGAGCACGTCCACCTCGGGGTGCCGCCAGGACGCCTTCTCCGCCTCGATGATCGGGCGCTTGCGCTCCCGCATCTCCTCCAGGTGGGCGACCTTGTTGGCGAAGAACTCCTCGACCGGCACCGGGTGGGTGGTGCTGGCGCCCTCGGTGGTGACCTCGGCGACGCTGCCCGGCAGCAACACGATGCCGTTGGTGCCGCCGACCTTGGCGTACTCCGACAGGAACACCGACTGGTCGGGGAAGATGTTGCCCTCGTCGCCGTGGATGTCGTTGAACTGCCACAGCTCGTCGTCGAGGAAGCACGGCGGGCCGGCGATCGGGAAGACGTGATCGGCCTTCAGGTCGTCGATGTAGCGCCAGGTCCGGTCGAACTGCCGATCGCGCTTCTGCTTGCCGAACGCGGTCTTCGCCGCCTGCGGCAGCTCGTAGACCATCGGGTACCAGATGGCCCCGGAGAACTGGAGCAGGTGCGCGTGCACGTGCCCCAGCTCGGCGAAGACGCTCAGGTCGGTGGGTCGGGCGTCGTTCTGGTTCAGCAGCCGCACCCCGTCGTACTCGACCCAGAGCGAGGAGTCGCCGATCGGGCCGTCGGTGGGGCTGGTCAACGCCTGAATCATGATCTTCAGGCCGCCGGGCAGCTCCACGACCTGCTCGTTCGGCGCCTTCAGGAACTTGGTGAAACCCAACGCCCGGAACTCGTCCTCCATCTCGGAGGTCGGGAACTCAGGAAGCAGGACCGTGGCGTCCTTCGAGATGTGGTCCCGCAGGTGCTTCGCGTCGAAGTGGTCCCGGTGCAGGTGCGAGACGTACAGGTAGTCGACCTGGCCCAGCGTCTCCCAGTCGAGCAACGAATTGTCCGGGAAGGGGAACCACGAGGCGAAGTACGCCGGATTGACCCACGGGTCGCACAGGATGCTGCCCGCGGCCGTGTCGATCCGCATGCTGGCGTGCCCGGTTCCGGTCACTCGCACCGCACAGTCCCCCTCAAACAGACAATCAGGTGTACGCCAAACGCTACCGGAGTGAGTCTGACCGCCACCCCTCGACGCCCGTAGAGCCGTCCGGCCTGGGCGGGCGGGGCTGTACGGCCGGGAAACCCCCACCGCACCGCCCCGGGCAGGAGGCGTGCCAGACTAACCAAAGATCCGATCGCGAGGGAAGGACCGACAGTGGCAGGAAGCGAGCCGGTAACGTCGCCGGACCAGCACAAGCCCGGGCACCGCAAGTCGGGGCGCATCGGCGCCGTGCTGTCCGCGTTGGCGTTGGTCGTCATGGCGCTCTGCGGCAACCACGAAGGCAAGGTCGAGGACATCTGGCTGATCGGCCTCGCCGCGCTGCTGCTGGTCATCGTGATCGGCGATGCCGTACTGCGGCGCAACGGTCTGCGCTCCTGACCCAGCCGTCCGCCGGTCGACCGGCCGAGAAACGCCGAGGGCCCGCCCCCACCCGGGGACGGGCCCTCGTTCGTGTACGCGTCCGGGTCAGCGCCCGAACAGGATGTCCTGCACGTCCTTGAGCGCCGCGTCGACCTCGGCCTCGAAGTAGCCGCCGGGCACCAGACCGAACCGGAGCGTGTCCAGGTCCTTCGGGTCGACCGGCATCGGGTTGCGACGCTGCATGCCGCCGAGCAGGGAGTCGAAGAACTGGTCCACCTGGTCCGGGTCGTACCCGCTGCCGAATCGACGCACCTGGAACCGGCGCCGGATCTGGTCGACCCGGTACAGGTCGCTGCCGGGCGGGCCGGCCATCGGCGGACCACCCATCGGCGGACCGGCGACGGCGGGCGGGCCGGCCATCGGCGGACCGCCGATGCCCTGCTGCGGCATCGGGGGCGGACCGGCCGGGCCGCGCCGCAGGTCACGCAGGTCACGCTCGGGCATCCGGATCTCGGCCGTCATGTCGGCGCGGGCACGCCGGCCGGCCTCGAAGCCGTCGAAGCGCGGCTCCTCCGGCGGCGGGTAGCCACCGGGCGCTCGCGGACCGTCGGGCGGGCCGTACCCACCGGACATGCGCTGGTCGTCCGGAGGGCCGTACCCACCGGGCATGCGCTGGTCGTCCGGAGGGCCGTACCCACCGGGCATGCGCTGGTCGTCCGGCGGACCGTACCCACCGGGCATGCGCTGGTCGTCCGGCGGACCGTAACCCCCCGGCATGCGCTGGTCGTCCGGCGGACCGTAACCCCCCGGCATGCGCTGGTCGTCCGGCGGACCGTAACCACCCGGACCGGCCGGCAGGCCACGCGGCGGCAGGCCGTGCCCACCCATCGGGCCGCCGGGCCCCATCGGGCCGGGACCGCCCGGGCCGGGACCGGGGCCACCAGGGCCAGGGCCAGGGCCGCGCTGTGCGTCGTAGCCACCCCGGGGGGCGTCGTACCCGCCGGCGAAGGCACCGGTGGGCTCGTCATACCGGCCGTAGCGGTCGGCCGGCGGACCGGCCTGGGCGGGCATCGGGCGGGGAGGCATCGACTGCGGGACCATGCCGCCACGGTCGTCGCGCATCGGCGGACCCATCCGGTCCGGGGGACCCATCCGGTCACCCATCCGAGGATCGCCGCCGCGTCCGGCGCTGTTGCGCTCCTCCAACTCGGCCAGCTGTCGCTCGACCCGGTCCAGGTGCAGGTCGACCTGCCACTCGTCATAGCCGTTGAACCGGACCCGGAAGACGACGTCGTGGACCTCCTGCGAGGCGACGGGCGCACCGACCTGTCGGCCGTCGAGCGTCGCCTCGACCCGGTCGAGGAAGGCGTCCACCTCGTCGACCTTGTATCCCCGGCGAACCGCCTTGCGCCGGAAACGCTGACCCTGACTCGCCACTATGTCTCCTGGTGTCGTTCGCCACGCCCGGTCACGCCGGTGCCTCTTCGGCGCGGTCGGTGAAGGTGTCGGTGTCCTCGGCGGCGGCGAGCTGGCCACACGCGCCGTCGATCTCGCGACCCCGGGTGTCCCGTACGGTGGTGGAGACTCCCGCGTCGCGCAAGCGCCGGACGAACTCCCGCTCGACCGGCTTAGGGCTCGCGTCCCAGCGGCTGCCCGGGGTCGGATTGAGCGGGATGAGGTTCACATGCGTCAACTTGCCGGCCAACAGCCGCCCGAGCAGGTCAGCTCGCCACGGCTGGTCGTTCACGTCCTTGATCATTGCGTACTCGATGGACACGCGACGGCCCGTCCGGGCGGCATAGTCCCACGCTGCGTCCAGCACCTCGGCTACCTTCCAGCGCTGGTTTACCGGCACGAGTTCGTCGCGCAGATCATCATCGGGCGCGTGCAACGACAGCGCAAGGGTCACAGAGAGGTCTTCGCTGGCCAGTCGGCGGATGGCCGGAACCAGGCCGACCGTGGAAACGGTGATGTGCCGCTGGGACAGGCCGAGCCCCTCCGGAGCGGGGCTGACCAGCCGACGGATCGCCGCGATGACCCGGTTGTAGTTGGCCAGCGGTTCGCCCATGCCCATGAACACGACGTGTGACAGCCGCGGCGGTGAGCCGGCGACCGCGCCGGAGGCCGCCACCCCGGCCAGGTAGACCGCCTGGTCGACGATCTCGGCGGTGGACAGGTTACGGGTCAGCCCGGCCTGGCCGGTGGCGCAGAACGGGCAGGCCATGCCGCAGCCCGCCTGGCTGGAGATGCAGACCGTGACCCGGTCCGGGTAGCCCATCAGCACGCTCTCCACCAACGCGCCGTCGTGCAGCTTCCAGAGCGCCTTGCGGGTCGCGCCGTCGTCGCAGGCCAACTCGCGCACCGGCGTGAGCAGCGTGGGCAGCAACTCGTCGGCCAGGCGCGCACGGGTCGCGGCGGGCAGATCGGTCATCGCCTGCGGGTCGCGTACCAGCCGCCCGAAGTAGTGGTTGGAGATCTGCTTGGCACGGAACGCGGGCTCGCCCAGCCCGGCGACCAGCGACTGGCGGCCGGCCAGGTCCAGGTCAGCAAGGTGCTGCGGTGGCATGGAGGCCCGGCGTGCGGTGGGGGCGTCCGAGATGGCGGGGATCAGCGGCAGACTCGTCATGGCCGGTCCAGTGTGTCACGCCTGAAGCGGTCGGCACCTGTCCGGAGGCGTCGAACCGGCCCCCGGCGTCGGTCGGCAGCGCTCCGGCCATGGTGACGCATGCCTCACCCCGCCACCGGCACGAAGATCACCAGCAACAGGTAGGCGGTCGGCACCGCGAACAGGATCGAGTCCAGCCGGTCCATCAGGCCACCGTGCCCCGGCAGCAGGTTGCTCATGTCCTTGATGCCGAGATCCCGCTTGATCATCGACTCGGCGAGGTCGCCGAGGACCGCCGCGCAGGAGACGGCCACCCCGAACACCGCGCCCCACCACGGGGCCAGGTCGAACATCAGCCACAGCAGCAGGGCGCTGCCCAGCGCCGCTGCGGTGACCGAGCCGGCGAACCCCTCCCAGGACTTCTTCGGGCTGATGGACGGGGCCATCGGATGCCGGCCGAAGGAGACGCCGGCCGCGTACCCACCGGTGTCGGACAGGACCACCGCGATCAGCGTGGCCAGGATGCGCAGCCGACCGTCGTCGGGGGCCGCCGCCAGCAACGCCGCGAAACCCGCGAGGAACGGCACGTAGACGGCGATCAGGGTGGCGGCGGTCAGATCCCGCTGGAAGCCGGACGGGCCGTCACCCAACCGCCAGATCATCGTGCCGAGCACCGTCACCAACAGCCCGAGGCTGAGCGCGTCCGGGCCGGCGAACCAGGCCAGACCCACCGTCAGGACACCACCGGCGAGCAGAGGCACCAGCGGCGGGTGAGCGCCGCTGCGCCGGACCGCCCGGGCCATCTCCCAGATACCGATGGCGACGGCGGCGGCGATCACCGGCAGGAACGCCGGCGGATAGACCGCCAATGGCACCACGATCAGCGCGCCCAGCGCGAGGCCGACACCGATCGCCGCCGGCAGGTTACGGCCGGCTCGTCCGGTACCCACCTGCTGTGTCGCCGGTCGGTCGACGCTGGCCCGTCGGCGTCCCTTCGGCCGCCGACCCACCGGCGGCTCCGGCTCGGTGATCGGGTCGTCGTCCGGCAGGATCTCGGCGCCGATGGGCGCGAGTTGCGCGGTCGGGAAACCGGCATCGTCGTCGAAGCGGGGCGGAACGTCACGGTCGTCGAAACGCGGTGGCGCGTCACGGTCGTCGTAACGATCCCGGTCGTCGAAGCGATCCCGGTCGTCGAAGTGGTCGCGGCGGTCCCGGTCGTCGAAGCGGTCCCGGTCGTCCGGGCGGACCGTCCGGTCGCGCTCGTCGTACGGGTCCGCCAGGTGCGGATCGGCGTACGGCCGGGTGCGGGGCTCGGCGTACAACTCGGGCCCGGCGGGCGGCCGGCGGCTCCACTGGCCCGCCTCAAGCTCCTGCTCGGGCCAGGGCAGGGCCACCGGGCGCTCGGGCCGGTCCCAGCCGCGCGGCTCGTCGGTGTAGGGGTCGGGGCGGGACATCACGCACCGCGACGCGGCACGAGTACCACCACATGACGCAAGGCCACAAGCATCCCCTACACGCGCGACTGTGTTCCTCCGGCTCGACCGCCCCGATGGCCGGTCGATTCCCGGTGCGCACCGGCTGGTGGCCGGGAATCCTGACGAGCCTACTGCACCCGCCGCCGGGGCGAGGCGGACGATGGCACCCGTAACCGCCGGCCCCTCCCGGGTCACGCTGCGCAAGGTCCGGCACGTCGCCGTGCTGCCACGGACGGCGGCGGGCGCACGACGGCCTGAGCAACCCCGCCCGCCGCAGGCGTATCGACGCCTATCCGACCGAGCATCCGGGCGAACAGGGGATGACCCGCGCCACCCGTCGGTGGTCGGCTGTCGGTGTGCCGGCGTCCGCCGGCGGTCTCTACCACAGCAGCGGGGAAGGAATGTTCGTGCGCAGAATCAGCCTGGCGGTGCTGACGATGGCCGCCCTCGTCCTGACGGCGGCCGCACCGGCCACCGCGGCGACACCGAACGCCAGCATCAGGATCGACCACCGCACCAGCGAGATCTACCTGTACGACGGGAGTCCCGACGGCACCGGGCCGGCGTTCCCGGCCGCCACCGCCCGGGGGGAGGTGCGCAACTGCCCGACCGGCGTGTACTTCCTGTCGGCGTCGCTGACCCAGGACGGCCTGCCGACCTTCTGGGCCACCGGCGGCCTCGGCGCCGGCGAGATCATCTGCGACGGCGGCACCGCCAGCATCTCGATGGGCTTCTACCGGGCCGGCCCGGTACTGCATCCGGGTCGGGCCACCGTGCGCTTCGAGCTGCACGACGCGTACGTCGGAACGCCCCTGACCGAGACGACCCGTACCGTCCGGATCCCCTGCTGACGCCCAGACGGCGCGAGGCCCGTCCCCGGATCGGGGGCGGGCCTCGCATCGGCCGTTCACCCGGCGGACGCCGGGTCGGGCCTCAGACCTCCAACAGCTCGGTCTCCTTGTGCTTGACCAGGTCGTCGATGCTGGCGACGTAGCGCTGCGTCAGGTCGTCGAGTTCCTTCTCGGCGCGGCGGCCGTCGTCCTCGCCGGCCTCGCCGTCCTTGACGATCCGGTCCAGCTCTTCCTTGCCGCGGCGGCGGACGTTACGGATGGCCACCTTGGCCTCCTCGCCCTTGTGCCGGGCCACCTTGATCATGTCGCGGCGGCGCTCCTCGGTCATCTGCGGGAGCAGGATGCGCAGCTGGTTGCCCTCGTTGTTCGGGTTCACCCCGAGGTCCGAGTCGCGGATCGCCTTCTCCATCGCGTTGATCTGCGAGTTGTCGTACGGCTTGATGATGGCCATCCGCGGCTCGGGAACCGCGATGGACGCCATCTGGGTCAGCGGGGTGGGGGTGCCGTAGTAGTCGATGATGACCTTGGAGAACATGGCGGCGTTGGCGCGACCGGTGCGGATGGCGCCGAACTCCTCCTTGGCGTGCTCGACAGCACGCTCCATCTTTTCCTCGGCCTCGAGGAGGGTGTCGTCGATCACCGGTCTCCTCGCCTCCTTCTGTGCTCGTCGTGGGCTCTGCTGAAAGTCGTCAGGCTCAAGCGGTGATCAGGGTGCCGATCTTGTCGCCACCCACCGCGCGGATGATGGTGTCGTCACCCTGCGCGCCGAAGACCAGCATCGGCAGGCCGTTCTCCATGCAGAGGCTGAACGCGGCCGCGTCGGCCACCCGCAGATTGCGGCGCAGCACCTCGGAGAAGGTGATCGAATCGAGCTTGCTGGCGGTCGGGTCGATCCGCGGGTCGGCCGTGTAGACGCCGTCGACGCCGTTCTTGCTCATGAGCACCACGTCGGCGCGGATCTCCAGCGCCCGCTGAGCGGCCACGGTGTCGGTCGAGAAGTACGGCATGCCGGCGCCGGCGCCGAAGATGACCACGCGGCCCTTCTCCAGGTGCCGGATCGCCCGCAACGGAATGTACGGCTCGGCGACCTGGGCCATCGTGATGGCGCTCTGCACCCGCGTCTCGATGCCCTCCTTCTCCAGGAAGTCCTGCAACGCGAGGCAGTTCATCACGGTGCCGAGCATGCCCATGTAGTCGGCGCGAGCGCGGTCCATCCCGCGCTTCTGCAGCTCCGCGCCACGGAAGAAGTTGCCCCCTCCGACCACCACCGAGACCTGCACGCCGCGGCGGACCACGGTGGCGATCTGGCGGGCGATGGCCTGCACGACGTCCGGGTCGACGCCGATCGCGCCCCCGCCGAACACCTCACCGGAGAGCTTCAGCACCACCCGGCGGGCCCGTCCGGGCGGCGGTGCCGTCGGATCGTCCATCGCCAGCGTCCGGTCACTCACAACCTGCGTCATCCGCCCCGCCTTCCCCACGCGCACGCCCCGGGCGAGGCGTTACCGCGAACCTGCCGCTGCCGACCCTATGTGACGAGGAGGCCGCGGTGCTTGTCACGTACACCGGCGGCCTCCTCGTTCGACGTCTCCTGCCCACGGGCGCGCGCGGCGCGCCCGGTGGCGGCTCAGGCCTGGCCGACCTCGAACCGCACGAAGCGGGTCACCTCGATGCCAGCCTCGGCCAGCACCTGCTTCACCGACTTCTTGTTGTCGGCCACCGACGCCTGCTCGACGAGGACGTAGTCCTTGAAGAAGGCGTTCACCCGGCCCTCGACGATCTTCGGCAGGGCCGCTGCGGGCTTGTTCTCCTCGCGGGCGGTCTGCTCGGCGATGCGCCGCTCGGACTCGACGACGTCGGCCGGAACCTCGTCACGGCTGAGGTACTTCGGCCGCATGGCCGCGATCTGCATCGCGACGCCGCGGGCGTCAGCGTCGCCCGCCTCGTCGCTCTTGCCGGTGTACGACACCAGCACGCCGACGGCCGGCGGCAGGTCCTGGGCCTTGCGGTGCAGGTAGACCGCGGTGGTGCCCTCGACCGTGGCGAACCGGTTGAGCACCAGCTTCTCGCCGATCTTGGCGGACTGCTCCTGGATCAGGTCCGCGACGACCTTGCCGTCCAGCTCGGAGGCGAGCAGCTCCTCGGCGTTGGTCACGCCGGAACGCTCGCCGTGCTCGACCAGCTGCTGGGCCAGCGCGATGAACGACTCGGTCTTGGCGACGAAGTCGGTCTCGCAGTTGAGCTCGAGCAGGGCTTTGCCGGAGTGGGCGACCAGACCGTTGGCGGCCGTACGGCCAGCCCGCTTGCCGACGTCCTTCGCGCCCTTGACGCGCAGGATCTCGACGGCCTTGTCGAAGTCGCCCTCGGCCTCGGTCAGCGCCTTCTTGCTGTCCATCATGCCGGCGCCGGTGAGGTCGCGGAGCTTCTTGACGTCCGCGGCGGTGATTTGGGACATGGCTCTCTCTTCGATGTTGAGTCGGCGTGTGGATGGTCAGAGGTGCCGGTTACCCGGGATCGGGCGGAACGTGCCCGTCGTACCGTCGCCGCCCGCCGTCCGTGAAAACGGACGGCCGGGCGGCGACGATGCGATCACTCCGCGGTGGCGGCCGCCGGCTGCTCGGTGGCGGCCTGCGCCGGCTGCTCGGCGGCGGCGGGCTGCTCGGCGGCGGCGGGCTGCTCGGCAGCGGCAGCGGCAGCGGCCGGCTGCTCGGCCGGGGCGGCCGGCTCGTCGGCCTTCTTCGGCTCCAGCAGCTCGCGCTCCCACTCGGTCAGCGGCTCGTCGGTCGCGACACCCTCGGGCTTCTCGTCCCCGCCCCGGCGACGGCCGGAACGCGCGATCAGACCGTCCGCGACGGCGGCTGCGACGACCTTGGTCAGCAGCTCGGCCGAGCGGATGGCGTCGTCGTTGCCCGGGATCGGGAAGTCGACCTCGTCCGGGTCGCAGTTGGTGTCGAGGACGGCGATCACCGGGATGCCCAGCTTGCGGGCCTCGTCGACGGCGATGTGCTCCTTCTTGGTGTCGACGATCCAGACGGCGGCCGGCAGCTTCTGCATGTCCCGCAGACCACCCAGTGTGCGGGTGAGCTTGATCTTCTCGCGGGAGAGCTGCAGCGTCTCCTTCTTGGTGTAACCAGCGGCGGTGCCGCTGAGGTCACCCAGGCCCTCCAGCTCCTTCATCCGCTGGAGCCGCTTGTACACGGTCTGGAAGTTGGTGAGCATGCCACCGAGCCAACGGTGGTTGACGTACGGCTGGCCGACCCGGGTCGCCTGCTCCGCGATCGCTTCCTGGGCCTGCTTCTTGGTGCCGACGAACAGGATGCTGCCACCCTCGGCGACGGTCCCACGCACGAACTCGTACGCCTTCTCGATGTACTCGAGGGTCTGGCGCAGGTCGATGATGTAGATGCCGTTGCGCTCGGTCATGATGAAGCGCTTCATCTTCGGGTTCCAACGCCGGGTCTGGTGCCCGAAGTGGACACCGCTCTCCAGCAGCTGACGCATGGTCACGACGGCCATGGTGTGGGTACTCCTCAAGATCCCTGGTTGTCACGCCCGGCCGGTGGCCGGGCGTCCTGGCGCCTGGTCGCCGGCCCATGGTGGACCCGATCAAGATCGGGACCAGGGAGGCCGTCGCTACACGACGATTCGTGAAGAGGGCGCGCGAGGTCGACCGCGCGAGGCGGTCGCCAGTTGGCCAGTGTACGCCCCTCCCCCGTTTCGACGTGCCGGGGTGCCGCGCCGCCGGACAAGATCGCCGGACAAGATCGCGCTAGTTCCGGGAGTTAGTGGCTTCCGCGTCATCAGAGGCCACTATTTCCTGGTTGTTGCGTGGATCATCGGCCGCGCCGGGCGGACGGCGGTCGGCCGCGCCGGGCGGACGGCGGCCCGGCCGCGCGGGCGGACGGCGGATCAGCCGGCGGCGAGCGCCGCGGCGACGAAGAGCACCAGACCGACAGTCAGGTACGCCGTGGGAGGGCGCAGCCAACCCCGGCCACTGTCGGAGAGCGCGAGTCCGCCCGTCCTGAGCCCGTACAGCCCGGTTGCGAAGATCGGCAGCCCGGCGACCAGGCAGATGCCCACCACAACGTTGCCCGCGTCCACCGGGTCGCCCGTCACACCGGCCAGCAACACCCGCAGCGCGGGGATCTCGAAGATCAACGCCAGCAGGGCGAAGAGGGCCGCCAACGCCGGCCGGCGGGTCCGGTAGACACCGTCAGGGGCCGGGGGGTACGCCGGTGCGTCTCCCCCACCCGGCTCGGGGCGGGGGCCGATCCCCGGCATCGGGCCGGTCGGCATATCCAGCGGATGCGGGTGCTCCCCGCTGCCGCCCCGGGTCGGCTCGACGATCGGGTAGCCGGCGAGCGGGGCGGGCCGGCTCTGCTCGGCGGTGAGCGGGACAGGGTGGCCCTGCTCGACGAAGGCAGCGGGCTGGCCCGGCTCGGCGGGTCTGGTCTGCCCGGCGAGCAGAGCGACCGCGGGTGCGGCGTCCGCCGACGGGCCACCGAAGCGGCCCGCGTCCAGCGCGCTCAGGCGGGCCGGGTCGGGCTCGGGCACGCCGCCGAAGCGGACCGGGTCCGGTTCGGGCACGCCGCCGAAGCGGAGCGGGTCCGATTCGGGCGTGCCGCCGAAGCGGACCGGGTCGGGCTCGCGGCGTCGACCGACGCCGGTGTCCTCGACGGAGCGGGCGTCCTCGACGCCGCGCTGCTCGGGAATCTCGCCGTCGCGGTATCGCGGTTCGCCCGCGCCGCGCCACTCGGGCTCGCCGTACCCGCGCCCCCGCTCGTCGGGGTACCAGCGCGACTCCTGATCTTCCGGAAAGCTCCGTCGTCCGTCCACGTCAGGCACCGTATGCGACGGGCCAGGCCCGCGCCATTTGGCCCCAGCCGGGTTGATCGACACCACGCCGCGCCGTAGCACAGCAAGGGCTTGATCGTCCGGTCGTCCACAGAGGGACTGTCATCCACAGGTTGGCGCTCTCGGGGTCGCGGCCCTCGTGCCCCGAGGGGCACCGTCGCGGCCATGACGAAGCGGAACCAGGCGGTCGGCGCGTACGGCGAACGGTGCGCCGCCCGGCACCTGAGCGAGGCGGGACTACGCCCGATCGTCCGGAACTGGCGCTGCCCGGAGGGCGAGATCGACATCATCGCCTGGGACGGGCCGGTGCTCGCCTTCTGCGAGGTGAAGACGCGTCGGGGTGACGCGTTCGGGCCACCGGCCGAGGCTGTCGTACCGGCCAAGGCCCGCCGCCTGCGCGGCCTCGCCGCACGCTGGCTCGCCGAGACCGGCACGAGCGCCGACGAGGTGCGGTTCGACGTGGTGTCGGTACGTCTGCCCGACACCGGTCCCGCGCGGGTCGACCACCTCAAGGGCGCGTTCTGAGATGCGTCGACGAACGGGGGACGCGTCATGAGCTACGCGAAGGTGCTCTGCGTGGGGTTGGTCGGCGTCACCGGCCATCTGGTCGAGGTCGAGGCGGACCTCGCCGCCGGCCTGCCGGCGGTGGTGATCTCCGGCCTGCCGGACACCGCCCTGCACGAGGCCCGCGACCGGGTCCGGGCCGCCGTCGTCAACTCCGGTCAACGGTGGCCCAACCGGCGCATCACGCTGAACCTGCTGCCCGCGACGCTGCCGAAGTTCGGGTCGGCGTTCGACCTGGCCATCGCCGCCGCGCTGCTGGGCGGCTCCGGCGAGTTGCCGCTGCTGCCACTGGAGAATGTGGTGATCCTCGGCGAGCTGGGCCTGGACGGGACGGTCCGGCCGGTGCGCGGCGTGCTCCCGATGGTCGTCGCGGCGGCCCGGGCGGGTATCGACCGCGTGATCGTGCCGACCGACAACGCCGCCGAGGCCGCCGTCATCCCCGGCGTACGGGTACGGGCGGTGGACACGCTGCACCGGCTGGTCACCTTCGTCCGTGACGGCAGCCCGCTGATCGAGCCACCGACGGACACCCCGGCGCCGATCACCGGCGGTCCCGACCTCGCCGAGGTCGCCGGACAGCAGATGGGCCGGCGCGCGTTGGAGATCGCCGCGGCGGGCGGGCACCACCTCGCGCTGCTGGGCCCGCCCGGGGCCGGCAAGACCATGCTGGCCGAGCGGCTGCCGTCGCTCCTACCAACGCTGGACGACGACGCGGCGCTGGAGGTGACCGCCCTGCACTCGGTCGCCGGGCTGCTGCCACCGGGCGGTGGGCTCCTGCGTCGTCCGCCGTTCCAGGCACCGCACCATACGGCGACCATTCCTTCCCTCGTCGGCGGCGGTTCTGGGCTGGCCCGCCCCGGCGCGGTGTCGCTCGCCCATCGAGGGGTGCTCTTCCTCGACGAGGCCCCCGAGTTCAGCAAGGGCGCGTTGGAGGCGCTGCGTCAGCCGCTGGAGCACGGCCGTATCCAGCTCAGCCGCAGCGGTGGCGGTACGGAGTACCCGGCCCGGACGCAGTTGGTGCTGGCGGCCAACCCGTGCCCGTGCGCGAAACCGTCCGGCGACGCGTACTGCGAGTGCACGCCGGTGGCCCGTCGCCGCTACCTGGGCCGGCTCTCGGGGCCGCTGCTCGACCGGATCGACGTGCAGGTGCGGCTGATGCCCGTACGGGCGGCGGAGCTGATGGCGTCCGCAGGTGACGTCGAGTCCTCGGCCACCGTCGCCGCCCGGGTCGCGGCGGCGCGCAGCGCGGCGGCCACCCGCTGGGCCAGCCTCGGACGGCGACTCAACGCCGAGGTGGACGGCCCGCTCCTGCGCCGCCCGCCCTGGCGACTACCGGCGCCGGTCACCGCCGAACTGCGCGCCCGGCTCGACTCCGGCTCGCTCTCGGCGCGCGGCTTTGACCGGGTGATCCGGATGGCCTGGACCATCGCGGATCTGGACGGTCGGGACCGACCCGACCGTGAGGACGTACGAGAGGCGACCCAGCTACGGACAGGAGAGACGGCATGAGCGCCGACGAGCAGAGCAGGCTGGCCCGGGTGGCGCTGACCTGGCTGGCCGAGCCCGGCACCCGCGTGGTGCACGCGCTGGTCGAACGGCTGGGACCGGTGGCCGCGCTGGATCTGCTGCTCGACGGCGGCAGCCCCGACCGACGGCTGGCCTCCGCCGTGACCGCCCGGATGTCGACCGGCGACGCCCGCGCGGTGGCGGACGAGGCCCTGGACCGGGCGGATCGACTCGGCGCACGTCTGGTCACCCCGGACGACGACGAGTGGCCGGCCCGGGTCGCTGATCTCGGCACGCTGCGGCTCCCCGATCTGACCCGCCGCGTGGACGCGGAGACCGCGCCACCGCTGTGCTTCTGGGTACGCGGCGCGTGGCCGCTCGGCGAGGCGTTGGAGCGCTCGGTGGCCGTGGTCGGCGCGCGGGCGGCCACGGCCTACGGCCAGCACGTGGCCACCGACCTCGGGTACGGGCTGGCCGAGCGGGACTGGACGGTCGTCTCCGGTGGCGCGTTCGGGATCGACGCCGCCGCCCACCGGGGCGCCCTCAACGCCGAGGGCCGCACCGTGGCGGTGCTCGCCTGCGGGGTGGACCGGCCGTACCCGATGGGCAACACCGCCCTCTTCGACCGGATCGCCGACACCGGGCTGCTGGTCAGCGAGTGGCCGCCGGGCGCCGAGCCGCTGCGGCCCCGGTTCCTGATCCGCAACCGGGTGATCGCCGGCGGCACACTGGGCACCGTCGTGGTGGAGGCGTCGGCGCGCAGCGGAGCGACGCAGACCGCCCGGCGGGCCATCTACACCGGTCGGGTGGCCATGGTGGTACCCGGGCCGGTGACCTCGGCGATGTCCGTCGGCGCGCACGAGTTGCTGCGCGAGAACGACAAGACCCGGCTGGTCACGGGCGTCGCACACGTGCTTGAGGAGGTGGGCCGGATCGGCGCGGACCTGGCCCCGCTGGCCCGGGGCCCGCAGCGGCCGACCGACGACCTGGACGACGACGCCCGGTCGGTGCTGGAGGCGTTGCCCCGCCGGGGCGCACGGGGTGTGGACACGCTCGCCGCCCGTGCCGGCCTGGACGTGCGCACCGCCCTGCGCAAACTGTCACTGCTCGAAGAACTGTCCATGGTGGTACGCCGCGACGACGGCTACGCCCTCGCTCCGGTCGACAAACCCAAGGGTCCCGCCGACAGCCGGTAGACGCGGCCGCCGACGTGCCCGGCGGAGCGCAACCCTCGGCCGTACGCTGGTGCCGTGCCTGCTGCCAGCGAAGGTGCGCGTGCCGCCCGACGAACCGCATCGGTGACGCCGCGAGAGGCGTGGCGGCCGTGAGCCGGTCCGCCCGGGGCACCCGGGCCACTCATCAGAGCCTGCCACCGCCACTGCGGGACGCGGTCGACGACTTCGCCGGGCACCTCTCCCAGGTTCGCAACCGGTCGGCGCACACCGTCCGCGCGTACGTCACGGACGTGGTCGCGCTGCTCGACCACGCGGTGCGGATGGGTTGCCGGGACCTGGGCGAGGTCGACCTGTCGGTCCTGCGGAGCTGGTTGGCCCGGCAGCGGACCACCGGCGCCGCCCGTACGTCGCTGGCGCGCAGAGCCGCCTCGGCACGGGCGTTCAGCGCGTGGGCACACCGCGCCGGGCTGCTCCCCGCCGACGTCGGGGCCGCGCTGGCCAGCCCCCGCGCGCACCGGGAGCTGCCCGGCGTCCTGCGTGCCGACCAGGCCGCTGCGCTGCTGGAGGCACCGGCCCGGCGCCTGACGGCCGCGCACTCCACTCCCACGACAGGACCGCCAGCAGGTGGCACGGGCGCGGGCGCGACCAGTGCCGTCACGACGGCGGCGGCCCCGGACAGAGCAGCGACGACAGCAGCCGCGGCGGAGAGTGCGGCCGCCAACGTGGCGGTGGCGCTGCGAGACCGGGCGCTGCTGGAACTGCTCTACGCCACCGGTGTACGGGTCAGCGAGGCGTGCGGGCTGGACGTCGGGGACGTCGACCACGCCCGGCGCGTGATCCGGGTGTTCGGCAAGGGCCGCCGCGAGCGGTCGGTGCCGTACGGCGTGCCGGCGCAGCGGGCGCTCGACGAATGGCTGCGGCAGGGCCGCCCCGCGCTGGTCGCCTCGCACTCGGGCGACGCGCTGCTGCTCGGGGCCCGTGGCGGTCGGCTCAACCCGACCACGGCGCGTCAGATCGTCGGCGGGTACGCCGAGGCCGCCGGCCTGCCCCGGACGAGCCCGCACGGGCTGCGCCACTCCGCCGCCACCCACCTGCTGGAGGGCGGCGCGGACCTGCGCGCCGTGCAGGAGCTGCTCGGGCATTCGTCGCTGGCCAGTACGCAGATCTACACCCACGTGTCGGTGGAGCGGTTGCGGGCCGCCTACCGCCAGGCGCACCCCCGCGCCTGATCACTGGCGGGGAGGCCGGACCGCCCGACGGTTACGATCATCAGGTGAGCGTCCCGCAGCCTCCCGAGCCGATTCCGGGCGCCCGCCTGCTGTTCTCCCTGGACCCGGCGGTCAGCCACCTCAACCACGGCTCGTTCGGCGCGGTGCCGATCGGCGTGCAGCGCGCCCAGCAGCGACTGCGCGACGAGATGGAGGCCAACCCGCTGCGCTTCTTCACCCAGGGGCTCGTCGACCGGATCGCGCACACCCGGCGGCACCTCGCCGGGTTCCTCGGCGCGGATCCGGAGGGCAGCGCGCTGATCGGCAACACCACCACCGGCGTCGCCGTGGTGCTCCAGTCGATGGGCCTGCGACCCGGCGACGAGATCCTCAGCACCGACCACGGGTACGGGGCGGTGAGTCTGGCCATCGCGCGGGAGTGCCGCCGCACCGGGGCGGTCAGCCGGGTCCTGCCGATTCCGCTGGACGCCGGCGACGAGCAGATCGTGCAGACCATCCGGGCCGGCCTGCGCCCGGGACGGACCCGGCTGTTCGTCGTCGACCAGCTCACCTCCGCCACCGCCAAGCTCTTCCCCACCCCCGCCATCGTGGCGGTGGCCCACGAGACCGGTGTGCCGGTCCTGGTGGATGCCGCGCACGCCCCCGGCATGCTCGCCACCACGGTCGCCAGCATCGGCGCCGACTTCTGGGCGGGCAACCTGCACAAGTGGGGGTACGCGCCGCGCGGCACCGCCCTGCTGGCGGTCGCTCCGCAGTGGCGCGAGCGAATCGAGCCGCTGGTGGTGTCGTGGGAGCAGGAGTCCGGCTTCCCGGCCCGGGTCGAATGGCAGGCCACCCTCGACTACACCTCGTGGTTGGCCGCCCCGGCCGGGCTGTTCACGCTGCGCAGCCTCGGCGTCGACCGGGTACGGGAGCACAACGCCGCGCTCGCGGCGTACGGCCAACGGGTGGTGGGGGACGCGCTCGGGGTGCCCCCCGCCCAGTTGCCCGACCCCGGCGGACCGGGGGTGTCGCTGCGTCTCATCCCGCTGCCGGCCGGGACGGGCGCCACGATCGACGCCGCGCGGGCGTTGCAGACGCGCGTCGGCGAACGGCTCGCCGCCGAGGTGGCGGTGATGAGCTGGAACGGCCGTGGGTGGCTGCGGCTCACCGGTCAGGTCTACAACGCCGCCGGCGAGTACGAGCGGCTCGCCACACGGCTGCCGGCGCTGCTCGCCCAGCGCTGACCGAACGCACCGGGTCGAGCGGGAGGAGCCGCACCGGGCCGAGGCCGAGCAGGGCGAGCGGATCCAGGTACTCCTCGCCCCGGCGCAGGCCCCAGTGCAGGCACGCGTCTGCCGGGCAACCCGGGTGGCCGGGCAGCAGTTCGCCCAGCGGCGCGCCGGCGGCGACCGCCTGACCGGGGCGTACCCCGGGTCGCACGGGCTCGTGGGTGGTTCGCAGCCCCTCGGCATGCCCCACGGTGACCACCGGTCGGCCGGCCACCAGACCGACGAAGAGGACGGTGCCCGGCCCGGCGCTGCGGACCACGGTTCCCGCCGAGGCGGCCAGGTCGACGCCCCGGTGGCCGGACAGCCACGGCTGGGGTGGCGGGTCGAAGCGGCGCACCAGTCGCGGTGGCCCGTCGAGCGGCCAGCGGAAGCGCTCGGCGGGAGCGGAAGCGGAAGCGGAAGCCTGGAACGCGATCGGCACGGTCGGCGTCGGTGGCTGGCCGGGCACCGATGCCACCAGCACCGTCAGACCGCAGAGCTGCACGATCAGAGCGAGGGGGAACGCCGCGCAGAGCAGCACGGTACGGAGGTTCGAGCCGAGACGGTTGGCGGAGGGCGATCGCATGCCGGCAGCCTCGGCCCGGGGCCGGGTCGTCCGCCAGCCCGGCCACCGAAGCTGTGGACAACAGACGGTCCTGTGGACGACCACCCGGAGGCGCCGATGATCTGCTATGCCGCGCTGAGGAGATGCGGTCCGCGCCAGGCTCGCCGAGGCGTCGGGAAGGCCCTCTCACCTTCCCGACGTCCTCGGACGAGCCCGGGTCAGATCACCACCACTGTTCGTTGGAACCGGTTTCGTAGTCGTACTCCTCGACGTGGTCCCACTCCACCCCGGTCAGCTCCTGATAGGCGTTCGAGGGGACGTCGAGGATCGTATCCGCGTGCGCGGCCTCGACGGTGGTGAAGCGTACGAACGCCGCCGGATCGGCGAGCACAGCATCGAATGCCGCAGGCCCCGCCACCACGACCGCGCAGCGCGCGTACAGGAAGCCGTCCTCAGTCAGCTGATCAGCGCCCGGTGGGACCGACTGAGCGAGTACCCGACGGTCCAACTGATAGAGCTTGAACGCAAGCGTCTCGGCAAAATCGATGATCCGCTCCACCGGCTCGTCCGACAGCATGGAGGTCAACCGCTCGTACGGCCGGTCGTCCTGGACTTCGGGCTGGCCGCCCAGCACCGCGACGAGCCGCCAGAATTCCTCATCTGCAAGCATCAAATCCTCAACCCATCATCGATACGGCCGGACTGGCACCAATCCTCGTGCCTGTTCTCCGGCACCGACGCAAGGCCTAGGCTGGGCCGCGTACGGCGGGTGCCGCCGTCTGTACCGGGGAGGCCGGCATGACCACTCTTGACGATCGGACGACGTCCCGCGCGGACGGCGCCGAAGGGTCCGGCCCGACGGTGGCGGACGTGAGCGGCCCGTCCCGGCTCGCCGAGCCGGACGAGGCGATCAGCGCCGACGAGTTGCAGTTGGCGGCCCGCAACCACGCCCTTCCGCTGGAGGCGCTGCGTTACGACGTCACCCCCGCCGGGCTGCACTACCTGCTGATCCACTACGACATTCCGGAGCTGGACCCGGCGACCCACGCGCTCACCGTCGGCGGGGCGGTCGAGCGGCCGTTGACCATCGGTCTGTCCGAGCTGCGGGAACGGCCCCGGGTCACCCACCGGGTCACCCTGGAGTGCGCCGGCAACGGACGCGCCCTGCTGCACCCCCGGCCGGTGAGTCAGCCGTGGCTGGTCGAGGCGGTCGGTAACGCCGAGTGGACGGGCACGCCGCTGGCGCCGCTGCTGCGCGAGGCGGGCCTCGGCCCGGACGCGGTGGACGTGGTCTTCACCGGCGCCGATCACGGTGTCGAGCGCGGGGTCGAGCAGGACTACCAGCGGGCGCTGCCGGTGGCCGACGCGCTGCGCGAGGAGGTGCTGCTGGCGTACGAGATGAACGGCGCTCCCCTGCTGCCGCAGCACGGCGCGCCGCTACGGCTGATAGTGCCGGGCTGGTACGGCATGGCACACGTCAAGTGGCTGCACTCGATCGAGGTGCGGACCACGCCGTTCGACGGCTACCAGAACGCGGTGGCCTACCGGCTGCGCCAGAACGCCGACGACCCGGGCGAGCCGGTTACCCGGATCGAGCCGCGTGCGCTGGTCCGCCCACCGGGCTTTCCCGATTTCATGACGCGCCGCCGGGTGCTGCCGGCGGGACCGTGCACGGTGGACGGTCGGGCCTGGTCCGGGCACGCGCCGGTGGTCGCGGTGGAGGTGAGCGTCGACGGCGGGGCGAGCTGGGCGCAGGCCGAGCTGGACCCGGCGACGGGTGGAGAGTTCGCCTGGCGGCGGTGGCGGTACGAGTGGACGGCGACGCCGGGCCGGTACGTGCTCAGCGCACGGGCGACCGACGCGTCCGGGCGCACCCAGCCGGTCGAGCAGCCGTGGAATCGTGGTGGCTTCGCCAACAATCTGGTGCAGCGGGTCGAGGTCGTCGTACCGGCCGAGTGACCGGTCGGTCAGCCTCGGGTGGGGGGCCCGGGCGCGACGGGCCGGTCAGTTGCCGAAGCCGGAGTCGGCGGGCAGGGAGATGTCGGGCTTCTCCAGCTCTTCGACGTTGACGTCCTTGAAGGTCATCACTCGGACGTTCTTCACGAAGCGGGCGGGGCGGTACATGTCCCATACCCAGGCGTCGTGCATCTCGACCTCGAAGTAGACCTCGCCGTCGGAGTTGCGCACGTGCAGGTCGACCTGGTTGGCCAGGTAGAACCGACGCTCGGTCTCCACCACGTAGGAGAACTGGCGGACAATGTCGCGGTACTCCCGGTAGAGCTGCAGCTCCATCTCGGTCTCGTACTTCTCGAGATCTTCCGCGCTCATCGCACTCCGCCTTCCATGACCACATCTTCCCCCACGGGCGTCGAAGGCCGAGGCTGCTCGCCCAACGCCACGCCGACGGTACCCCCTGACGCCCCGGAGTGCCCCATCGGCTCGTCCGAGCCCGGGTCGACCGGTCGCCGGGCGCGCGGTGGCCGGCCGTCACGGCCGGAGACCGTGGCGACATTGACGTACGAGAAGCGGTGTTCCCGGCACGGCCCGTGCTCGCGCAGCGCCGCGCTGTGCTCCGGGGTGATGTAGCCCTTGTGCTCGGCGAAGCCGTACGCCGGGTACACCCCGTCCAACTCCACCATGATCCGGTCCCGGGTGACCTTGGCGAGCACGCTGGCCGCCGCCACGCAGGCGGCCACCCGGTCGCCCTTCCACACCGCCAGCCCCGGCACTCCAAGGCCGTCCACGCCGAAGCCGTCGGTCAGCACGTACTCCGGTCGGGTGGTGAGCGAGGCGAGCGCCCGCCGCATCGCGGCCAGGTTGCACACGTGCAGCCCTCGGGCGTCGACCTCATCGGCGGGGATGATCACCACGGCGTACGCCAGGGCGCGGTCGACGACCTCGGCGTACACCCGTTCCCGGCTGGCCGGGGTGAGCAGCTTGGAGTCGGCGAGCCCGTCGATCTCGCCACGCCGCCCCTCCGGCAGCACCGCCGCGGCGGCGACCAACGGCCCGGCGCACGCGCCCCGGCCGGCCTCGTCGGCGCCGGCCACGTGCCGGAAGCCACGCCGCTGCAACGCCCGCTCCAGCGCGTAGAGCCCGGCCTCCCGGCGTACGACGGTGCGCGGCGGGGTCAGCACGACGCCTCGACGGCCGGCGGCAGAAGCCGGGCCAGCAGGTCGGGCAGCTCGGGTGGGTAGTACCGCTCGCCGCTGGCGGCCAACTCGGCGGGCCGCCACCAGCGGTGACCGGCGATGCTGCGCTGCTCGACGTCGCTGAAGCCGGCGGTGTCGACCTGCCACGCCGGGACGCGGAGCAGGAAGAAGTCCTGCTCCTGGCGGTACCAGTCGCCGTCGAACGGGAACTCGGTGGCGTCGGACCAGACGGGCTCGCCCAGCTCGGCCGGATCGACCCGCAGCCCGGTCTCCTCGGCCAACTCCCGCACCGCGCCGGACGCCGGAGACTCGCCCTCGTCGAGCCCGCCGCCCGGGGTGAACCAGTAGCGGTGCCCCGGGCGGGCCGGATCGAAGCCGTGGAACAACAGGATCCGGCCGGCCGCGTCGACCAGCAGCACCCGCGCCCCGCGTCGAGGGATGTAGACGCGGTCGGCAGTGTTCGCGCCTGCGGGGCTCACCGGCCCACTCCTCACGGTCACCGCACCAGCCTGCCAGACGGGCGGCCGATCGCCCATGCCCCCGCCCGTTCTACGGCTTGGGAATGCCGTCGAACTGGTCGGGCACGGTCAGCCAGGTGGCCCGGTTGACGGGCCAGAAGACGGTGAACGCCCGCCCGACGACCTCGCTCTCGGGGATGGTGGCCTCGGTGATGTTCTGGTTGGACTGCTGCCAGTGCTCCAGCGAGTCACCCGAGGCGGACCGGTGGTCGCCCATCACCCACAGCCGACCCTTCGGCACGGTGATGTCGAACTCCTGGTCGGCCGCCTTGTCCTGGACCCCGTCGATGGAGAAGATGTACGGCTCGTCGAGCGACTTGCCGTTGATCATCAGGCGCTCCTGCGGGTCGCAGCAGACCACGTGGTCCCCGGGGATGCCGATCACCCGCTTGATGAAGTCCTCACCGTCGGGGTTGCCGCTCCACGCGGTCGGGGCCTTGAACACGATCACCTCGCCGCGGTGCGGTGACCGGAAGTCGTAGACCAGCTTGTTGACCAGCACCCGGTCATCGATCTTGAGAGTGTTCTCCATGGACGGGGACGGAATGAAGAAGGTCTGCAGCACAAAGGCGCGGACCAGAACCGCGACCAGGATCGCCACACCCAGCAGGATCGGCAGCTCCTTCCAGAAGGAGCTACGCGGCTTGTCGGTCTGCTCGTCAATCACGCCAAGGAGCCTACGTTGCCGGACCGGACGTCACCGTCCGGAACGCGCGGGAACCCCTCAGCACGACCGTCAACGGGAGTATCAGCAGCACACCGCCCTGCGGGGACGGACGGGTCGGCGGCACACCGGACGAGGCCGTCGCCGGTGCGGCCACGTCGTCGAACGTCGCCGGCACCGAGAGCGCCGCCCAGCGCGACGAGGGCCAGACCACCATGAACGCCCGGCCGACGACGTTGTCGATGGGCACCGGCCCCTGACAGCGCGCGTCCTGGGAAACCTCGCGGTGGTCGCCCATGACGAAGATCTGACCCGGGGGTACGACCACCTCGTCGAAGCGCCGCGAGCGGCACTCCTGCGGGTTGGGCGGCAGGTCCAGTGGCGAGTCGCGCAGCACATACGACTCGTCGAGCGGGGTCCCGTTCACGGTGACCCGACCCTGCGAGTCGCAGCACTTGACGCGGTCGCCGGGCACGCCGATCACCCGCTTGATGAAGTCCTTCTCGCCGGGGCGGCTCACCCCCACCAGGTCCCCGACGGTCCGGGCGAGCTTGCCGGCGAACCCGGGCTCCGGCTGCTGGTCGACCTGCGGCGCCCAGCGGTCGGTGCCCCGGAACACCACCACCTCGCCGCGCACCGGGTCACGGACGTCGTAGACGACCTTGTTGACCAGCACCCGGTCCCCGATCAGGAGGGTGTCCTCCATCGAACCGGACGGGATGAAGAACGCCTGGAGCAGGAACGTGCGGATCAACACCGCGAGGCAGAAGGCCACCACGAGCAGCAGTGGAAGCTCCTGCCAGAGGGGCATCTGACGCCGGGTGCGGCGAACCCGCCGGCGCCACGGATCGACAGTGTCGTCCTCGTCAAGCGTCTGCACCACGCCACTCCCCGGTCCGCAGAAACACCACCGCCCGGGAGCCTCGTCGAGGCTCCACGGGCGGTTGTGGACGGCTGCCCGCCTCGTCGGCGGGGCCACCGCCTGGCTGCGCCCGTACGACCAGGGTAGTGCGGTCCGGTCGGTACGGCATACGCCCAGCTCAGGCGGCGTGGCGAGCGGGAAGTCAGCTGGGCTGCTTCTCCCGCTTCTCCTTGATCTTGGCCTTCTTGCCGCGCAGCTCGCGCAGGTAGTAGAGCTTGGCGCGACGCACGTCACCGCGGGTCACGACCTCGATCCGGTCGATGCCCGGGCCGTTGAGCGGGTAGGTCCGCTCGACACCGACACCGAAGCTGACCTTGCGGACCGAGAAGGTCTCGCGCAGACCGTCACCCTGGCGGCGGATCACGACGCCCTGGAAGATCTGGACACGGGACCGGTTGCCCTCGACGACCCGCGCGTGCACCTTGACGGTGTCACCGGCACGGAAGTCGGGGAGGTCGGTCCGCTTCGACTGGGCGTCAAGGGCGTCCAGGATGTTCATCGCTGCGTCCTCGTAAGGCTCACGGCGCACCGTCACTCGATGCGCGGATGGGTGATTCTGATTCCCGGGTGGTGGTCGGCGGGCCGACCCCGGTCGGGGATCCTCGCAGCCACCCGCGGGCGCGGGCGGACGCGGCAACCCCCCTACTTTGCCACATCCCCCGGCGGGGGTTGAAATCCGGCCTGTTCCAGCGCCGCGATGTCCCGTTTGTCGAGCCGGTCGGCGGGCAGCGCGGCCAGCAGGTCCGGACGTCGGGCCGCCGTACGCAGCAGCCCTTCCTCGCGCCGCCAGCGGGCGATCCGGCCGTGGTCCCCGGAGCGGAGCACGTCCGGCACGTCGTGTCCGCGCCAGCTCGGCGGCTTCGTGTAGATCGGCGCCTCGAGCAGCCCGTGCGCGTGCGACTCCTCGTCCAGCGAGCCGGCGTTGCCCAGCACCCCGGGCAGCAGTCGGGTGACCGCCTCCAGGACGACCAGCACGGCGACCTCGCCGCCGAAGAGCACGTAGTCACCGAGCGACACCTCGGTGACCGGCATGCGGGTGGCGGCGTGCGTGAGGACCCGCTGGTCGATCCCCTCGTACCGGCCGCAGGCGAAGAGCAGGTGCGACTCGGCGGCCAGCTCGTGGGCCATGGCCTGGGTGAACGGCACCCCGGCCGGCGACGGCACCAGCAGCCGGGGCGGCGCGGCCTCGGCCGGCGCGAGCGCGTCGAGCGCCGCACCCCACGGCTCGGGCTTCATCACCATCCCCGGACCGCCGCCGTAGGGGGTGTCATCGACCGTGCGGTGTACGTCGTGGGTCCAGGTCCGCAGGTCGTGCACGGCGAGCTGGAGTACGCCGTTGGCCCGGGCACGGCCGATCAACGACAGGTCCAGCGGGGCGAAGTACTCCGGGAAGATCGACACGACGTCGACGCGCATGCGGGGTGGTCCTAAAGATCGAGCAGTCCGGCCGGCGGGTCGACGATCACGCGTCCACCGGCCAGGTCGACCTCCGGGACGATCGCCCGGACGAACGGGATCAGCGCGGTACGCCCCTCGGGCCGCCGCAGCACCAGCAGGTCGGACGAGGGCGCGTGGTCGATCCGGGCGACCTCGCCCAGACGTTCGCCGGACGGGGTGACCACCGCCAGACCGACCAACTGGTGGTCGTGGAACTCCTCCGGGTCCTCCGGAGGCTCGACGTCGGCGCTGTCCACCACGAGCAACGTGCCGCGCAGCGCCTCGGCCGTGTTGCGCTCCAGAATCCCGGCGAACGCGACAAGCATGCGGCCCTGGTGGAACCGGGACTCCTCGATGGTCAGCTCGGCGGGAACCCGGAACAGCGCGCCCGGCCCGTCCGCGGGCGCGGACGGCGGAACCGCCCCCGGCTCAGTGCGCAGCACTGTGCCGGGGGCGAACCGCACTTCGGGCTCGTCGGTCCGCACTTCCACGGTGACCTCACCGCGGATACCGTGCGGCTTGCCGATCCTTCCGACGACGAGCTGCATCAGTACGAGTCGACGATGTCGACGCGCACTCCGCGCCCACCGATGGAGCCGATCACCTGACGCAGCGCCTTGGCGGTCCGGCCGGACCGCCCGATCACCGTGCCGAGGTCCTCGGGGTGCACGCGGACTTCCAGCCGCTTGCCCCGACGGGAATCGACCATCCGCACCCGGACGTCGTCCGGGTGGTCGACGATGCCCTTGACCAGGTGCTCCAACGCGGGACGCAGCGGCATGTCAGGCCTGCTCACCGGCGTCGGCGGCGGGGGTCTCGGCCGGAGCCTCGGTCGCCGGGGCCTCAGCAGCCGGTGCCTCAGCGGCCTTGGCGGCCTTCTTGGCCGGCTTGGCCGGGGTCTCCGGGGCCAGCCCGGCGGCGGCCTTCGACTCAGCCTCGTACGCCGCCTTACGGTCGGCCTTCTCGGGAGCGACCAGCAGCGGCGGCGGGGCCGGCAGGCCCTTGAACTTCTGCCAGTCACCGGTCAGCTCCAGCAGCCGCTGCACCGCCTCGCTCGGCTGGGCGCCGACGGACAGCCAGTACTGGACCCGCTCCGACTTGACCTCGATGACCGAAGGGTCCTCCTTCGGCTGGTACACCCCGACGAACTCGATCGCCCGGCCGTCGCGCTTGGTGCGGGAGTCGGCGATGACGATGCGGTACTGCGGGTTGCGGATCTTGCCCATCCGCAGGAGCCGGATCTTTACGGCCACAGTTGTTTCGCTCCTGTTGCGATCTCACCAGCCCACTACGGGCGGTGTGCATGGGTGAGCGCCGACCGGCACAGTGGGGTTGGGCCGGAGACAACTCGGTGGACTGGCGACGCGCCCGGGTTAGAGGGCGCCGGACGCGCGCCGGATACCAGCGACCCATTCTGCCAGATCCGACGCCGATCGTTCGCATCGGACCCGGAGACCACGTCACCGGTGATCCGGAACACCTCTCAGCGCACCGGCGGGCGATCCCACCCTAGGGGCAGTTTGTCCGGTACATCCCAATCTGCCGGCGGGGTGAAGTCACACCAGGTGCCGTCGAACGGGAAGGCGCCGGCCTTGGCGAGCGCGATCACCCGCTCTCCCTCGGCCCGGACCGCCTTCTCGTCGGTCACCCAGTAGTCGTCGCCGAAGGCGAGCCGCTCGACGAACTCGTCCTCGTCCTTCCACTGCCAGCTCAGGTCCGGACGCACCACCACGTCGAGGTCCTGGTCCACCACGTCGACGCCGGCCACCGGGCCGTCGTCCCAGCGGACGCCGGGCTCCTCCAGGTTGACGTACCAGTGGGCGAACCGACCCTGCGCGTCCCGGAACCACCACACCGAATGCGCCGCGCCGGTGGGCAGGAACTTCAACAGCGGAGGACCGTTCCAGTGGCCGTGCGCCAACCGGTACGACGACGAGACCCACTGGGCGAACGGCATGGCCCGCATGTTGAGCCCGGCCTCGGTCACCTCGTGGGCCACCGGCGAGTCCCGGGCGATCCAGACCAGCAGGCCCCGCTCGTCGTCGCTGACCACCCGCCCCGGGCGCACCCAGCCAATCCGGCCGTGCCGCACGTTGCGGTGCATGATCAGCCGACCCGGCTCGAACCGGTCGACGAGCACCTCAGTAGGCGCGGGCGAGGATGGCCACCAGGTCGGGCTCGTCCTCCGAGTCCGGCACCGAGCCGTCGGCCCGCAGCAGGCAGCGCACCGTGACGCCCTGCCCGTTCGCCTCGGCCTCGCCGGCCACCCCGACCGCCGACCACGGCACCATGGCCCAGCCGGTGGCGGCCGCCTCGATGGCCTCGTCGAGGGTCGACACCTCCACCGTGCGGGACTTGCGGTGGGCCAGCGCCTGGTCGTGCAGCACCTGCTGGTCGGCCTCCAGCGCCGCGAGGACCGCGCCGACCACGTCGGCCACCGGCGTCGGAGACTTCGATCCGTCGGTACGACGAACCACCGTCGCGTTCCCGACGGCCAGATCGCGGGGACCGACCTCGACGCGTACCGGATAGCCACGCAGCTCAGCGTCGACGGCCCGGCGGCCGAACGCGGTGTCGGTCCGGTCGTCGAGCGCGACCCGGACACCGGCGTCGCGCAGGCCGTCGCGCAGCTTGGCCGCCGCCTCCGCGACGCCCTCGCCGTCCTTGACAACCATGATGTACGCCTGGATGGGCGCGAGCCGCGGCGGCACGCGCAGGCCGTTGTCGTCGCCGTGCGCCATGATCAGGCCGCCGAGCATCCGGGTCGACGTGCCCCAGGAGGTCGTCCAGGCGTGCTCCCGGCCGCCCTCCTTGGCCGAGTAGCTGATGTCGAACGCCTTGGCGAAGTTCTGCCCCAGCTCGTGGCTGGTGCCCAGCTGGAGCGCCTTGCCGTCGCCCATCATGCCTTCGCAGGTGTACGTGGCCGTCGCCCCGGCGAACCGCTCACGGGCCGTCTTCAGGCCCACCACCACCGGGATGCCCAGCACGTTGACCATCAGATCCTCGTACGCCTCGTGCAGGATCCGCCGCGCGTAGGCGCGGGCGTCCTCGCGGGTCGCGTGCGCGGTGTGGCCCTCCTGCCAGAGGAACTCGCTGGTCCGCAGGAAGATCCGGGGACGCAGCTCCCACCGGACCACGTTCGCCCACTGGTTGAGCAGCAGCGGCAGGTCCCGGTACGAGTCGATCCACTTGGCCATGAACTCGCCGATCACCGTCTCGCTGGTGGGACGCACCACCACCGGCTCGGCGAGCTGCTTGCCACCACCGTGGGTGACGACCGCCAGCTCCGGCGAGAAGCCCTCGACGTGCTCGGCCTCGCGCTTGAGGTAGCTCTCCGGGATGAACAGCGGGAAGTACGCGTTCTCCGCGCCGGCCGCCTTGATCCGGTCGTCCATCTCGGCCTGCATACGCTCCCAGATGGCGTAGCCGGCCGGTCGGATGACCATGGTCCCCCGGACCGGGCCGTTGTCGGCCAGCTTCGCCTTGGCGATCAGGTCCTGGTACCAGCGGGGAAAGTCCTCCGCACGGGGAGTGAGCACGCGTGCCATGACCGCACATCCTATGCGCCGGGCGACGCACCGCCGCGCCCGGGAGGCGTCACGCCCTCCACGTGGCGGCGTGGCGCCCTTGCGGGCGGTGGCATGGCGCCCTTGCCTGCGACGGCATCGCACCCCTGCACGCGGCGGCATCGCACCCCTGCGCCTGGCCGGTCGGCCGCGTCGCCCGGGGCCGACGCAGCGCGGCCCGGAGGCGGATGGGCCACGCGTAGAATTCGACCATCATGACTGCGACGACGGGCTCACCGCGCCAGCGGCTCCGGGACACGATCGTGGACGCGGCCCGCGCGCGGACCATCGCCGCCGGCTGGGACGCGGTACGAATGGGCGGGGTGGCCACCGCCGCCGGGGTGAGCCGACAGACCGTCTACAACGAGTTCGGCAGCAAGGCCGGCCTGGCCGAGGCCCTCGCCCGGCGCGAGGTGGACCGTTTCGTGGGTGACGTCCGCGAGGCGCTGGACACCCACGGCTCGGACGTGCGGGCCGGCGCGTACGCGGCGATCGCGCACACCCTCGCCACCGCCTCGGACAATCCGCTGGTCAAAGCGATCCTGACCAGCGGCCGGGGCGGCTCGGACGAGTTGCTGCCATACCTCACCACCCGGGCCGAGATGGTGCTCACCGAAGCGTCGGGGGCGCTGCTCGGCTGGGCCGGCGACCACCTACCGGGCGCGGACCCGAACGCGCTGGCCTTCGCCGCCGACACGATCGTCCGCCTCGTGGTGAGCCACATCGTGCTCCCCGGCGCGCCGATCGAGCAGACCGCAACGGCCCTCGCCAACCTGGCCGTACACCTCTTCACCGCCGCCCGCCCACCCCACTGAACCGCTGGCCCCGCTGGCCCCGCTGGCCCCGCGCCCCGCGCCCCGCGCCCCGCGCCCCGCGCCCCGCGCCCCGCGCCCCGCGCCCAAGATCCTCACAACATCACCGATGTTGCTGCCTCAGCCACGCCGGAAGCAGCAACATCCCTGATGTTGTGAGAATCTTGGGTGGCAAGATCGCGCTACATCCTGGAGCTTGTCTCATCCTGTTTGGGCTGTTCAGGGGGACTGACAGGCTGCGTGGAGTAGTCGCGGTGCTGGTCAGGGTGTGGTGATCTTCGCCGGTGATCATCTGCCCGGATAGCC
>NZ_JBNCKS010000072.1:0-29944 GCF_049841635.1 Micromonospora sp. DT44
ACCAGCACCGCGACTACTCCACGCAGCCTGTCAATCCCCCCTGAACAGCCCAAACAGGATGAGACAAGCTCCAGGATGTAGTGGCCTACCGTCGCGCTGACACCACTAGATCCTGGATCGAGCGCGATCTTGCCGCGGCTGGACGGGCGAGGACCGCGCAGCGCCCAACCACTCGCGCCGATCTTGCACTTGCGGTTGACGAAGTGTTGAGGTTTGCGCGCTTTGTCGGCGCAGAAAGTGCAAGATCGCGGCGCCTCGCGCCTCGCGCCTCGCGCCTCGCGCCTCGCGCCCAAGATCCTCACAACATCACCGATGTTGCTGCTTCAGACGCGCCGGAGACAGCAACATCAGTGAAGTTGCTGCCCCTGGCACGCCGAGGCGCCCCCAGACACGTGGTCCACACAGCGCAGCCGCGCCCTGGCGGCATCTGTGGCTCGCCGGTGCCAGCTCGCCTGACTTCTTTTCGACATCGGCTATTGACGGTGCCGTAACACGTGACCTAGCGTCTGTCGAAACGTTTCGTCGAAACGCTTCGACGATCATCCGGAAGCGGTTCCACTCCCGGGCCGGAGGAGGTGCGCGGTGGCCACGATGCACGACGTCGCCCGCCTTGCGCAGGTCTCGGTGAGCACCGTGTCGTACGTGCTCACCGGCGCCCGGCCGATCTCCCAGGCCACCCGCGCCAAGGTGCTCGCGGCGATGGCCGAGCTGGACTACCAGCCCAACGCCATGGCTCGGGGGTTGGCCAGCCGGCGCAGCCGCATCCTGGGTCTGCTGATGCCGATGGACGAGCGTGGTCTGGGCGCCACCGAGACCGCGTTCGTCACCGGTGCCGCCGCCGCGGCCAGCGCGGTCGGCTACCACCTCGTGCTCTCGCCGGTCGGCGGCGGCGACCTCGACGACCTGCGACGGCTGGCCAGTCAGCGGATGCTCGACGGCGTTGTGCTGATGGAGGTGCAGCTCGCCGACGAGCGGGTCACGGTGCTCCAGGAGGCGGGAGTGCCGCTGGTGCTGATCGGGCGTACCGGCGACGCCGCCGGGCTCTCCTTCGTCGACATCGACTTCGACCAGACCGTGCGCGAGGCCGTCGCGCACCTGGTCGGCCTGGGGCACCGCCGGATCGTCTACGTCAACCACTCGGCGGCGACGCTGGCCAGCGGTTACGGCCCGGCGTTGCGTACCCGGGACGCGTTTGTCACGGCCATGACCGGCCACGGCCTGGAACCGATCATGATCCCGGCCGAGGACAGCGCCGCCGGCGGGCGGGCGGCGCTGGCCGCCGCGCTCGACCGGGCTCCGGAGCTGACCGCCCTGCTGGCGATGAACGAGACGGCGCTCTTCGGCATCCTCGGTGAGCTGACCGGGCGCGGACTGTCGGTGCCGGACGACGTGTCGGTGGTCTCGATGGTCACCTCGCCGCAGGTCGCCGAGTTGGCCACCCCGGCGTTGACCGCGATGACCTCGCCCGGGTCGACCCTGGGCCGGATCGCGATCGAGGCGCTGGTACGCCACCTGGACGGACCGGGGGACGAGCGCCACCAGCAACTGCTGCCGTGCTCGCTGGAGGTCCGGGGATCGACCGCGGCACCACGAGCAGAGCGACCCCATGGGGGCTGACCAGTAAAAACGGCCCGCCGCCGCGCGGCAACGCGACGACGGGCCCAGTGAGATACCGGGCTCGATACTCAACGAGGAGGATAGCAATGCAGCGATTCCGCCGGATCGTCGCGGCGATCGCCCTGGCGGCGACCGCGACGACCACCGTGGCCGCCTGCGGCGGCGGCGAGAGCGAGGACGACAGCGGGGCCAAGACCCTCAAGCTCTGGCACTACGAGAGCGAGAACAGCGCGATGGGGGTCGGCTGGAACAAGGCGATCGAGATCTTCAAGGCCGAGCACCCGGGCGTCGAGGTGCGTTTCGAGCGCAAGGCGTTCGAGCAGATCCAGCAGAACGCCGGCATGATCATCAACTCGTCCGAGGGCCCGGACATCATGGAGTACAACAAGGGCAACGCGACGGCCGGCCTGCTGTCGTCGCAGGGTCTGCTCACCGATCTGAGCGCCGAGGCCGACAAGCGCGGCTGGGCCGGCAAGCTCAGCCCCAGCCTCCAGACCACCGCCAAGTACAGCGACAAGGGCGTGATGGGGTCGGGCAACTGGTTCGGCGTGCCCAACTACGGCGAGTACGTCACGGTCTACTACAACAAGGACCTGTTCGACCGCAACGGCGTCAAGGTGCCGACCACGCTGGCCGAGATGACCACCGCGATGGACACCTTCGTCAGCAAGAAGATCACCCCGCTGGGCATGGCCGGCGCGGAGTACCCGGCCGGGCAGCTCTTCTACCAGTTGGCGCTCTCCAAGGCCGACCGGCAGTTCGTCGACAACTACCAGCTCTACAAGAACCCGGTCGACTTCAAGGCCGACCCGCTCAAGTACGGCGCGGACACGTTCGCCGAGTGGGTGCGCAAGGGCTACGTCGCCAAGGACTCGGCGAGCCTCAAGGCCGAGGACATGGGCACCGCGTTCATCGCCGGCAAGACCCCCATGATCGTCTCCGGTAGCTGGTGGTACGGCCGGTTCAAGACCGAGATGAAGGCCAACTGGGACACGTTCCTCTTCCCCGGCAACACCCTCAACGCCGGGTCGTCGGGCAACATCTGGGTGGTTCCGTCGAACAGCAAGGCCAAGAGCCTGGCGTACGACTTCATCGACATCACCCTGCGCCCGGAGATCCAGGACCTGATCGGCAACAACGGTGGCGTCCCGATCGCCGCCGACGCCTCGAAGATCAGCGACCCGAAGGACCGCAAGCTGATCGAGGACTTCAACACGGTCAGCAAGCAGGACGGCCTGGCCTTCTACCCGGACTGGCCGGTGCCCGGCTACTACGACGTGCTGGTCGGCGGCTTCCAGGGCCTGATCAACGGGTCGAAGTCCCCGGACCAGGTGCTCGACACGATCGCCAAGCCGTACGCCGATGGCGTCAAGGAGATCACCGGCAAGTGACACGGCGAGCGGCGGGCGCGACCGGCACGACCGGAGCGCCCGCCCGCACCGCCGGGAAGGATCTCCCATGGCAGTCTCCGAGACCGTCGCCGCCACCACCCCGACGGCGACACCCACCCCGCCCACGCCCCGCCGCCGACCTCGCGGCCGTGACGCGGCGTACTGGCTCTATCTGATCCCCGGGGCGGCGCTGTTCCTCCTGGTGATCGGCGCGCCGCTGGTCGGCACCGGTTACCTGTCGCTCACCAAGTGGTCGGGTATCGGCGACCCCACCTTCGTGGGGTTCGACAACTACCAGCGGCTGCTGGACGACGAGGTGTTCTGGGCCTCGTTCCGCAACACCGTGGCGATGATCGTCGCGATGGTGGTGCTGCCCACCCTGCTGGGGCTGCTGCTCGCCTCGGTGCTCTTCGACGTCATCGGCCGCCGGTTCCAGCCGCGTACCGCCGCCGGCCTGCGGGCCGCCTTCTACCTCCCGCAGGTGCTGCCGGTGGTGGTCGCCGGCATCGTGTGGGGCTGGATCCTGCGCCCCGACGGCGCGTTCAACAGCCTGCTCGACGCGGTCGGCCTCGGCGCGCTGCGCCACGACTGGCTCGGCGACCCGGACACGGCGCTGCCGGCCGTGATGGCGGTGATGATCTGGGTGCAGATCGGCTACCCGGTGGTCGTGTTCATGGCCGCGTTGCAGCGGGTGGACCCGGAGCTGTACGAGGCGGCCGAGGTCGACGGCGCGAACTGGCTGCACCGGTTCCGGGCGATCACCCTGCCGCAGATCCGGCCGGAGACCTTCGTGGTCGCTCTGACCTGCACCATCGCGGCGTTGAAGGTGTTCGGGCCGATCTTCGCGCTCACCCGGGGCGGCCCGGAGAACGCCACGAACGTGCCGTCCTACTTCGCCTACTACACCTTCTTCAAGAAGCTCCAGGTCGGCTACGGCTCGGCGATCTCCACGGTGCTCACACTGATCATCGTCGTGGTGGCCGGGGTCTTCATCTGGTGGCAGGCGCGCACCGAGCGCCGGGACCGGGGGTTCTGACATGGCCGCGACACTCACCCCGGCCCCGGCCCCGACGCCGGTCCGCCGGCACGCCCGCGACCGGCACCACCGCGGCGTCGGCCGCTGGGTCGTGCTCGCCCTGGTCACCGTCGGCGCGCTCGTCATGCTGGTGCCGTTCGCGTTCATGCTGCTCAACGCGTTCAAGTCGCCCGGTGACTATTCGTCGGCCGGGCCGCTGAGCTGGCCCAGCGAGTTCTACACGAAGGGCCTGCGGACGTACTGGAACGAGGTCGACTTCCCGCTCAAGCTGTGGAACTCGGCGCTCATCGCCGGTTCCGTGGCGGTGCTCGGCGTCCTCGTGTCCCTGCTGAACGCGTACGCCCTCGGCATCGGCCGGGTCCGTGGCCGACTGTGGATCGTCGGGCTGTTCCTGTTGGCCAACATGCTGCCGCAGGAGGCGCTGATCTACCCGCTGTACTACGTGGCGAAGGAGGTCGGCCTCTACAACACCCGGCTCGCGGTGATCATCATCTTCACCGTGATCCAGGGCGCTTTCGGCACGTACCTGCTGGCCTCGGTCCTGGGCACCTTCCCGCGCTCGCTGTTGGAGGCCGCCGCGCTGGACGGCGCGGGCAAGTGGACGGTGCTGTGGCGGGTGGTCTTCCCCAACCTGCGGCCCACCCTGGCCGTACTCCTCATCTTCTTCTTCATCTGGACCTGGAACGAGTTCCTCATCCCGCTGGTCATGCTGATCGACAACCAGACGCAGACCATCCCGGTCGCGCTCGCCTCGTTGCAGGGCGACCGACTGATGGACGCCCCGACGACGAACGCCGGCGCGCTGATCAGCCTCGTGCCGGCCATCCTCTTCTTCCTCATCTTCCAGCGCACCCTGGCGCGCGGCATCACGGCAGGAGCCGAGAAGTGAAGTTCACCGACGGGTACTGGCAACTGCGCCCGGGGGTCAGCGTGCTGCGCCCCGGCGCGGTGGAATCGGTCGAGCCGGACCAGAGCGGCTTCACCGTCTTCGCGCCGGCCGGTCAGATCACCGGTCGGGGCGACACCCTGAACCGGCCCGTCGTCACCGTCCGGTTCTTCTCTCCCGCGCCGGGCGTCATCGGGGTGACGATCGGTCACCACAGCGGCGGACTCCCCCGCGAGCCGCACTTCGGGTTGACCGCCGACAGCGCCCAGCCGGTCACCGTCGACATCACCGGCATCACCGCGTCGCTGACCACGGGCGAGCTGACCGCGCGGGTCGCGCTGGTCGACGGCTGGCGGGTCCAGTTCCGGCACGGCGACCGGCTGCTCACCGCGTCCACCGCGCGCAGCGTCGGAATCGTCACCGACGGCCAGGGCCGGCGGCACGTGCACGAGCGGCTCGCCCTCGGCGTCGGCGAGACGGTGTACGGGCTGGGCGAGCGCTTCGGCCCGTTCGTCAAGAACGGCCAGACCGTCGACATCTGGAACGCCGACGGTGGCACGGCCAGCGAGCAGGCGTACAAGAACGTGCCGTTCTATCTGAGCAGCGCCGGCTACGGGGTCTTCGTGGACCACCCGGAGCACGTGTCGTTCGAGGTCGGCTCGGAGGTCGTGGCGCAGAACCAGTTCAGCGTCGAGGGCCAGTCGCTCACCTACTACGTCATCGACGGGCCCACCCCGAAGGACGTGCTGCGCCGGTACACGGCGCTGACCGGCCGACCGGCCCGGGTGCCCGCCTGGTCGTACGGGCTGTGGCTGTCCACGTCGTTCACCACGTCGTACGACGAGAAGACCGTGACCGAGTTCGTCGACGGGATGGTCGAGCGGGACCTGCCGCTGTCGGTGTTCCACTTCGACTGCTTCTGGATGCGCCAGTTCCACTGGGTCGACTTCGTCTGGGACCCGGCGACCTTCCCCGATCCGGAGGGGATGCTGCGCCGCCTGCACGAACGCGACCTGAAGGTGTGCGTCTGGATCAACCCGTACATCGCGCAGCGCTCGTACCTCTTCGAGGAGGGCCGCCGGGCCGGCTACCTGGTCCGCAACCCGGACGGCTCGGTCTGGCAGTGGGACAAGTGGCAGGCCGGCATGGCGCTCGTCGACTTCACCAACCCGGACGCGGTCGCCTGGTTCACCGGCAAGCTCAAGGTCCTGCTGGACATGGGCGTCGACTGCTTCAAGACCGACTTCGGTGAGCGCATCCCCACCGACGTGGTGTGGCACGACGGCTCCGACCCGCAGCGGATGCACAACTACTACTCCTACCTCTACAACAAGGCCGTCTTCGAGCTGCTGGAGACCGAGCGCGGCGAGGGCGAGGCGGTGGTGTTCGCCCGCTCCGCCACGACGGGCGGACAGCAGTTCCCGGTGCACTGGGGTGGGGACTGCGAGGCGACGTTCGTCGCGATGGCGGAGTCGCTGCGCGGCGGGCTGTCCCTGGCGGCGTCCGGCTTCGGCTACTGGAGCCACGACATCGGCGGCTTCGAGGGCACCCCCGACCCGGCCGTGTTCAAGCGGTGGATCGCGTTCGGTCTGCTCTCGTCGCACTCCCGGCTGCACGGTTCCGGCTCGTACCGCGTCCCGTGGGCGTACGACGAGGAGGCCGTCGACGTGCTGCGACACTTCACCCGGCTCAAGCTCAGCCTGATGCCGTACCTGGCGGCGGCGGCCGAGGAGGCACACCGCGACGGAATCCCCATGATGCGTCCGATGATCGTGGAGTTCCCGGACGATCCGGCCGCCGCGTACCTGGACCGGCAGTACATGCTCGGCGCCGACCTGCTGGTCGCGCCGGTGCTCAGCGCCGACGGTCAGGTCACCTTCTACGTCCCGGCCGGGACCTGGACGCACCTGCTGACCGGCGCCCAGCTCACCGGTCCGGCCTGGGTGACCGAGAAGCACGAGTTCGACAGCCTGCCGGTGCTCGCCCGGCCGGGCGCGGTCATCGCGTTCGGCGCGCGCTCCGACCGGCCCGACTACGACTGGGCGGACGGTGTCCGCCTGTGTCTCTACGCTCCGGCCGAGGGGCAGCGGCGGCGGGTACGGATTCCGTCGCCCGCCCGGGGAGCCGGCGCGGAGTTCGAGGTAAGTTTCCGCGACGGCGTGGCCAGGGCGGAACTGGTGGCGGGTGAATCGTCGGCGTACCACTGTGTGGTGGCCGGGACGGAGGTGGCAGGACAGTGACGGCACATGCCTTCCCGGAGAGTTTCCTGTGGGGTTCGGCGACGGCGGCCTACCAGATCGAGGGCGCGGCCAGCGAGGACGGGCGGGGTCCGTCCATCTGGGACACCTACAGCCACACCCCGGGGCGGACGCTGAACGGCGACACCGGTGACGTGGCCGCCGACCACTACCACCGCTGGGCGCAGGACCTCGACCACGTCGCCGAGCTGGGCCTGGGGGCGTACCGCTTCTCGATCTCCTGGCCCCGGGTACAACCGGGCGGCTCCGGCCGGCTCAACCAGGCCGGCGTGGACTTCTACTCCCGGCTCGTCGACGGCCTGTTGGAGCGCGGCATCCGCCCGGTGGCGACCATGTACCACTGGGACCTGCCGCAGGAGCTGGAGGACGCCGGCGGGTGGCCGGTACGGGACACGGCGCTGCGCTTCGAGGAGTACGCGGCGGGGATCGTCGCCGCGCTCGGCGACCGGGTGCACACCTGGACGACGCTCAATGAGCCGTGGTGCTCGGCGTACCTGGGTTACGGCTCCGGCGTGCACGCGCCGGGTCGGACCGAGCCGGTGGCGGCGCTGGCGGCCGTACACCACCTGAACCTCGCGCACGGCCTGGCGGGTCGCGTGGTCCGGGAGACGGCGCCGGCCGCCGAGCTGTCGGTGACGCTGAACCTGCACGTCATCCGCCCGGCCTCGGACGCGACGGCGGACGTCGACGCGGCCCGCCGCATCGACGCGCTGGCCAACCGGGCGTTCCTCGGGCCGATGCTCAACGGGGCGTACCCGGCCGACCTGCTGGCCGACACGGCCGGCGTCACGGACTGGTCGTTCGTGCGCCACGGCGACGAGAAGGTGGCCGCCGTGCCGCTGGACGTGCTGGGCGTCAACTACTACTCCAGCACTCTGGTCCGCGCCTGGGACGGGCACTCGGCCCGCTCGGACGCCGACGGTCACGGCGCGTCGGCGCACTCGCCGTGGGTGGGCGCCGACGACGTCGACTTCCTGCCGCAGCCCGGCCCGTACACGGCGATGGGGTGGAACATCGACCCGCCGGCGCTGACCGAGCTGCTGCTGCGGCTCCAGCGCGAACATCCCGGCCAGCCCATGATGATCACCGAGAACGGCGCGGCGTTCGACGACGAGGTGGCGGCCGACGGACGGATCCACGACGACCTGCGGATCGACTACCTGCGTCGGCACATCGGCGCGATGGCCGAGGCCCGCGCGCAGGGCGCCGACGTGCGCGGCTACTTCGTCTGGTCGTTGCTGGACAACTTCGAGTGGGGTTACGGCTACGACCGCCGCTTCGGGATCATCCGGGTCGACTACGACACCCAGGAGCGCACCTGGAAGGACAGCGCGCACTGGTACCGACGCCTCGCCGCCACCGGCAATCTGGACCAGGCGAAGGACTGACCGCGACGCCGCTGTTCCGGCAGCCGCAAGCTGCCGAGATGAGTAGCGCCCTCAGTGGGAGCGGCTGCACGTCGTCGCTATGGTCGATGTCGTGGAGACACTGGGGCGACTTGCCGGAGTCACGGTCGACTGCCGGGATCCGCAGCGATTGGCTGACTTCTGGTCCGAGGTGCTTGGCGGACGCGTGACGGAGTCTCTCCCCGGCTGGCGGCGCGTCAGTGTCGCCGGGGGCGGCCCGGTGCTGACATTCCAGCCGGTCCCGGAGCCCAAGGCCGGCAAGACGCGACTACACCTCGACATCGCCGTTACCGACGTTGACGAAGCGGTCGATCGGATCGGGATGTTGGGCGGGCGGTGGACAGGTGAACGGCATGACTACCAAGAGGGCGCAGTCCTCGTCATGACCGACCCGGAGGACAACGAGTTCTGCGTCGTGCAGCATTACCAGGTGTGATGCCCGGTCACCTACACCCCGACGCGCTGCGGCGGGACGGTGAGGCCGTAGAGCTCCATCAACTCCGGGCTGTCGACCCGGCTGCCGTCGGCCACCGAGTCGCAGGCGATGTCGACGATCTGGTCCTTGTGCGCCAGCAGGTACGGCCGCGCGCCCACGTCGGCACTGGCCAGGGTGGCGATGCCGGACCAGTGTCGGCGGCCGAACAGCATCGGGTAGCCGCGCAGCCCGTCGTAGGTGGCGCAGACCAGCACGTCCGGGTACGGCAGCGCGGCCACCCGGCGTACGGCCACCGCGGTCAGGCCGGGCATGTCGACCGGCACCACCACCACCGCCTCGATACCCGCGTCGTCCATCGCGGCCAGGCCGGCGCGGATGGACGAGCCCACCCCGGTGCCCCACGCCTTGTTGACCACCACAGTGGCCTTGCCCAGGTCGGCGGTCTCCTGGACCTGGTCGGCCGCGGCGCCCAGGACGACCACGATCTGCCCGCAGCCCGCCTCGGTCATCGTGTCGATCATCTGGTTGACCAGCGGCTTCTCGCCCTGGTGCAGCAGCGCCTCGGGACCGCCGATACGGCGTCCACCACCTGCGGCGATGATCATTCCTGCGATCCGGTTCAGCTGGGCCCCCTCAAGCACGGGACCGACCGTGACCGGCCGGCCCCTCCTACGGACACTGCAACGAGGAGAGCCGCGCACGGGTGGCGGGGCGAAAAGGGAAAATAGTGCAACCGTTACGCAACGGACCTCTACCGAACCCAGCGGCCCGGCCGCTCAGGTGGCGTCGGCGTAGCAGTCAACTATGGACAGGTCGAGCGGGAAGCGCACCGGAGTCTCGCCGAACAGCAGCGCGGTGGCCCGCTCGCCCGCCCGGTTCACCGCCGCCGCCACCGTCTCGGCCTGCTCGGCGGGACAGTGCGCCACCACCTCGTCGTGCTGGAAGAAGACCATCTCGGCGTCGGTGCCGGCCAACTCGGCGCGCAGGGTGGCCAGCAGCGTGGAGGCCCACTCCGCGGCGGTGGCCTGGATGACGAAGTTGCGGGTGAACCGTCCCCGGGACCGCGCGGCACGCGCCCGCGGGCTCTGCCGGTCAGCGGCGGCGTCCGGGTCGATCGGCCCCTCGTCCGGGTCGACGGGCCCCACGCCACCCGGCGGGCACGTCCGACCCAACCAGGACCGCACGAGGCCGCCCGCCTCGCCGGTACGCGCCGCCGCCTCCACATAGCCGAACGCCGTCGGATAGCTGTGTCTCAGCACCGCCAACGCGGGCACCGCCGCCCCGCCGGTCTGCCCGTACATGGCGCCCAGCAACGCCACCTTGGCCCGGGGACGGTCACCGCCGAACGACTCCCGCGCCAGCGCGGCATAGAGGTCGCCGGCCCCACCCGCCGCCGCCAACCGCGCGTCCCCGGAGACTGCGGCCAGGACGCGGGGCTCCAACTGGCCGGCGTCGGCCACCACCAGCCGCCAGCCCGGGTCGGCCACCACCGCCCGACGGATCACCTTGGGGATCTGCAACGCGCCACCGCCACGGGTCGCCCAGCGGCCAGAGACGACCCCGCCCGGCACGTACTCCGGCTGGAACCGCCCGTCACGCACCCACTGCTCACGCCAGGACCAGCCGTGCGCCGTCCAGATCCGGTACAGCTCCTTGTATTCGAGCACCAGCGGCACCGCCGGATGGTCCACGCCGCGCAGCACCCAGGCCCGGGTGTTGGGCAGCTCCACGCCGGCCCGGGCGAACGCCCGGAGCAACTCGGCCGGGGAGTCGGCGTGCAGCCGCCGGACGCCGAACGCGTCGGCGATCCGGGCCGCCAACTCGGCCAACCGGCGCGGCGGCCCGCCGACCGGCGACGGCTCACCCAGCAGCTCAGCGAGGATCTCGTCGTGCACGTCGGCGCGCCAGGGCAGCCCGGCGGCACCCATCTCGGCAGCGATCAGGGCGCCAGCCGACTCGGCGGCCACCAGCAACCGGAACCGGCCGGGGTGCTCGGTCCTCAAGACCCGGGCGAGCTGATCGGCGTACACCTGGGTCAGTGCCTCGATGCCCGGGCCCGGCGGGCCCGGCAGCGTGTCGAAGAGCGCGCCCTGGCCGTGCCCGGGCGGCGCGGCGGCACGCGGCGGTGGATCGGCCGGCACCGGCCCGCCGGTCAGGCGGGCCCAGGCGGCGGCCAGCGCGCGGGGCTCGCCCCACCGGCCGGCGTGCCCGAGCAGCAACGCCTCGGTCAACTCCACGTCGTGGCACCGCTCGACCCGCACCCCGGCCCGCAGCAGCGCCGGGTAGATCGTGCCCGCGCTCGCCCAGACCCAGCGCGGGCGCGCGACCGCCTCCCGGGCGGCCACCGCGGACGCGAGGTCGGTGACGGTCTCGGTCGGGCCGGCGGGGCGGCCGGCGGCGTCGAGCGGGCACAGCTCTCCCCCGCCCCGCTCATCTGCCACCACCGCCACCAGCACGAATGTGATTCTGCCTTCCCCCTCCGACAGGAAAACGGGTCGGTGGGTCGGCCCGCCGCTCGGTAGCGTTACCGAGTGCCCGTCCAGATCCCGCACTCCGACCCTGGCACCCCCGACACCCGTGGTCCGATGCGGTACCTGTGGTGGCTGGTGCGTCGCCAACCCGCCCGGGTGCTGCGCGGCAGCCTGCTCGGCACAGCCTGGATGGTCGGGCTGTCGGTCCGGCCCTACCTGATCGCCCGCGCCGTCGACGACGGGCTGCGCGACCGCGACACCCGCGCCCTGATCCTGTGGGTCGCGGCGATCGTCGTGGCGGGAGTGGGGTTGTCGTACCTGGGGATCATGCGGCACCGCACGATGACCTTCATCCGGGAGGACGCCAAGGCCCGCTCCGCCGAGGTGCTGCTGCGGCACCTGTCCCGGGTCGGCGCGGCGCTGCCGCGGCGCTCGGCCACCGGTGAGGTGGCCACCGTCGGCGGGTCCGACATCGAGTGGTCGGCGCAGGTGCTGACGCTGACCGGTCCCGGGGTCGGGGCGGTCGTCGCGTACGGGGTCATCGCCGTGGTGCTCTGGTCGATCTCCCCGCTGCTGGCGCTCTGTGTGCTGGTGGGGGTGCCGGCGGTCGCGCTCGTCGTCGGGCCGCTGCTGCGCCGGCTCGAACAGGCGGAGTCGGTCTACCGAGGGCAGCAGGGCGCGCTGACCGCCCGGTCTGGCGACATCGTGGCCGGGCTTCGGGTGCTCGCCGGGGTGGGTGGCCGGGACCTCTTCGCCCGCCGGTACGCGGCGCGATCGCAGGCCCTGCGCGCCGAGGGCTACCGCGTCGGAGCGGTGATCAGTTGGATCGACGCGGCGACGGTCGCCATCCCCGGCCTCTTCCTGGCGGCGGTGGTGTGGCTCACCGCACGGATGGCCGTCACCGGCGACGTCACGGTCGGCGAGCTCGTCGCCGTCTACGGCTACGTGGCGACGCTGATCGTGCCGGTCTGGTTCCTGTTGGAGGGCAGTCACCAGCTCATCCGGGGTCGGGTCGCCGCCCGACGGATCGCCGGCCTGCTCCGGCTCGCCCCGGACGACGTCGGTGGGCCGGGCCGCCGGTGGCCGGCCGGTGTCCCCGGCGCCCGCGACCCGCACGCCGTTCCCGCACCGACCGGCACCGCCAACCTGCACGACCCGTCGACCGGGCTGACCGTCCGGGCCGGGCGGCTGACCGCGGTGGCCGCCGACGACCCGGCGGAGGCCGTGGCGCTGGCGGACCGGCTCGGCCGGTACGTCACCAGCGACGTCACCTGGGGCGGCGTACCGCTGACCGCAGTCGCCCTGGACGAGGTCCGGGCCCGGATCCTGGTCGCCGACCACGATTCGTACCTCTTCGCCGGCACGCTGCGCGACGTGCTGAGTTCCGGGGCCGACGACGCCGAGATCCGCGCCGCCCTGCGGACCGCGTCGGCCGACGACATCGTCGACGCCCTGCCGGCCGGGCTGGACACCCCGCTGGACGCCCGGGCCCGGACGCTGTCCGGCGGTCAACGCCAACGGGTACGGCTGGCCCGGGCGCTGCTCGCCGAGCCGGAGGTGCTGATCCTCGTCGACCCCACCTCGGCCGTGGACGCGCACACCGAGGCCCGGATCGCCGAGCGGCTACGGACCGCGCGGGCCGGGCTGACCACGGTTGTGTTCGCCACGTCGCCGCTGCTGCTCGGCCGCGCCGACGAGGTCGCGCACCTGAGCGAGGGCCGGATCACCGCCACCGGCACCCACGACGGCCTGCTCGAATACGTCCCCGGTTACCGGCACCTGGTGGCCCGGGGCAGCGATGACGAGCAGCACTCCGACGCTGAGGAGGCGTACCAGTGAGCCGCCTGCCGGTCGCGGACCGCGGCACCGTACGCCGCGCCCTGCGGGACATGATCAGCAGACATCGCCGGGCGGTCGGCGTCGTGCTGGCGCTGCACGGCGCCGCCGCGCTCGTCGGGCTGGCCCCGCCCTGGCTGCTGGGCACCATCGTCGACCGGGTCACGGCGGGCGCGGGCGTGGCGACGGTGGACCGGTTGGCCCTGGCGATCGCCGGCTGCGTCGTGGTTAGCGCGCTGCTCGCCCGCTACGCCCAGTACGCCGGTCACCGCTTCGGCGAACGCGCCGTCGCCGAGCTGCGCGAACAGTTCGTCGACCGGACGCTCGCCCTGCCCGTGTCGGTTGTGGAGCGGGCCGGCGCCGGGGACCTGGCGACCCGCAGCTCGGTGGACGTGGCGACCGTCGGCACCACGGTCCGGGACGTGGCGCCCACCATCGTCATCGCCTCGGTGCAGTTGACGTTGCTGTTCGGCGCGGTCTTCCTGCTGCACCCCCTGCTCGGGCTCGCGGCGCTGGCCGGTCTGCCGTCGATCGTGGCGGCGACCCGGTGGTACCTGCGGCGGGCCAGCTCCGCGTATCTCACCGAGGGCGCGGAGGCGGCCGAGCTGACCGAGGCGTTGACCACGACCGCCGAGGGCGCCCGCACGGTCGAGGCGCTGCGGCTGGCCGACGACCGCGTCCGGTACGGCACCGCCCGCGTCGCCCGGGTGTGGCAGGCCCGCCGGGCGACGCTCGCGCTGCGTACCGTGTTCTTCTCGGTGGTCGAGGCCAGCTATCCCCTGCCGATCGCCCTGGTCCTCCTGGTTGGCGGCTATCTACTCTCCGCCGACCTGGTGTCCCTCGGGTCGGTGATCGCCGCCGCGCTCTACCTGCAACAGGCCATCGACCCGCTGGACCGGTTGTTGCAGTGGACCGAGCAGGCGCAACGGGGATTCGCGTCGTACGCCCGGGTCCTCGGGGTCGGGCTGGTCCCGCCCGAGTCGCCCGGCGGCACCGCCACGTCGCGGGGCGAGCGCCTCGTCGTGACCGAGGCGCGGTTCTCGTACGCCGACGGCCACGACGTGCTGCACGGCATCGACCTGGAGGTGCGGCCCGGCGAACGGTTGGCGATCGTCGGCCCGTCGGGCGCGGGCAAGTCGACGCTGGCCCGGCTGCTCGCCGGGATCGACGCGCCCCGGCAGGGCGTCGTCAGCATCGGCGGTTGCCCGGTCACCGACCTGGACCCGGCCGAACGACGACGGCGGATCGCCCTGGTCACTCAGGAGCACCACGTCTTCATCGGCTCGGTCCGCGACAACCTCGCGTTCGCCGCCCCGGACGCCACCGACGATCAGATGCGCGCCGCGCTCGCCACGGTGGGCGCCGACTGGTTCGACGCGCTGCCCGACGGTCTGGGAACGGCGCTCGGCGATGGCGCCCGGCAGCTCGGCGCGGCCGAGGCCCAGCAGGTGGCGCTGGCCCGGTTGGTGCTCGCCGACCCGCACACGCTGATCCTGGACGAGGCGACCGCGGCCCTCGACCCGAGCACCGCCCGGCGGACCGAGCGGGCCCTCGCGGCGGTGCTCGTCGGGCGGACGGTCATCGCCATCGCGCACCGGCTGAACACCGCGCACGACGCCGACCGGGTGGCCGTCCTGGCGGACGGCCGGATCACCGAGATCGGTAGCCACGACGACCTGTTGGCGGCCGGCGGGGCGTACGCGGCGCTCTGGCGCTCGTGGCACGCCCGCGCCGACGCGCGGTGACCGGAGTTACTTGACCGCGCCGGAGGTGAGGCCCGCCTGGATCTGCCGCTGGAACACCGCGTACACGATGATCATCGGAAGGATGGCGATGGTCAGGGCGGCGAACAGCCCGGACCAGTCGGCTTCGTAGCCGGCGTTGACCGAGATGTCGGCGATGCCCTGGGTGAGCACCCACTTGTCCTTGGCGTTGGAGAGCAGCACCAACGGGAGCTGGTACTGCGCCCACTGCCCGATGATGTTGAAGATCGCCACGCTGATCAGGCCCGGCTTCGCCATCGGCATCATGACCTGGAAGAACAGCCGGGTGTGCCCAGCGCCGTCGATCATCCCCGCCTCGGCCACCGAGGTTGGCAGCGTCTTGAAGAACGCGGCCAGGAAGAAGATCGTGAACGGCAGCGAGTAGGCGATGTAGACCAGGATGACGCCCTGGTAGGTGTCCAGCATGCCGAGCTGCTTCACCACGAAGAAAAGCGGCACCAGGGCCAGGAACACCGGGAACGCCAGCCCCGAGACGAACAGGTAGTAGATCGCCCGGTTGCCCCAGAACTTGTAGCGCGCCAGCACGTACGCGGCCATCGAGCCGAGCAGCATGGTGCCGAAGGTGCTGCACGCGACCACGAAGACGCTGTTGAGGAAGTACCGGCCGACGTTCGCCTTGGTCCACGCCCGGCCGAAGTTCTCCCAGCGCAGCTCGGCTGGCAGGGTCCACGGGCTGCTGAAGATCTCGCTGGTGTTCTTGAACGCGGCGAGGAACGTCCACAGGATCGGGACGATCACGATCACCGCCCACACGGCGAGCGCGATGTGCCCGAGGCTGGCGAAGAGCCGTACCTCCGAACGAGGGCTCCTGCCCCGCCGGCCGTCGGTCGCGGACGGATCGCCGGTCTTCGGCGGTAGCGCCGCCGGCGTCGGCGGCAGCGTCGACTGCGGGTTCATCAGTACTCCACGCTTTCCCGCTTGGTGAGCCGCAGCGTCAGCGCCGCGAACGTGAGGGTGAGGAAGAACAGCGCCACGCCCATCGCGGAGGCGTAGCCGTACTTCGAGTAGACGAACGCGTTGCGGTAGATCTCCATGGCCAGCACGGTGGTGGCGCCGTCCGGGCCACCGCCGTCCACCGAGAGCACGGCCACGATGGCGAACGCGTCGAACGCCGCGATGCCCAGGTACACCCACGCGACCTGGAGCGTGTCCCAGAGCAGCGGCAGGGTGACCCGGAAGAACAGCGTCACCTTCGACGCGCCGTCCATCTCCGCGGCCTCGTAGATCTCGCCCGGGATGGAGGCCATCCCGGCCGAGAAGAGCACCACGTAGAAGCCGACGGCCTGCCAGACCAGCACCGCGAGGATCGACCAGAGGGCCAGGTTCGGCCTGATGAGGAAGAGGATCGGCTCCAGGCCGAACTTCATCAGCACGCCGTTGATCAGGCCGGACTCGTTCGGCCGGTAGACCATCTGGAACAGCACCGCGATGATCGCCACCGCCAGGACCTGGGGGAAGAAGAACACCACCCGGTAGAACTTCGCCCCCCAGACCCCCTGGCGTTGACCGCCACTGCTCTTGCCGCCCACGTTGAGCAGGAAGGCGAAGAACAGCGCGATGGCGATGGTGATCAGCGGCAGGGCAAGCAGCAGTACGCCGTGGTGCTGGACCGCCTTCCAGAAGGCGCCGTCGTCGAGCAGCTTCCGGTAGTTGTCGAAGCCCACCCACTGCGGGGCGGAGAGCCCTCGCCAGTTGGTCATCGAGATCTGGAACGCCTGCGCGTACGGCCAGATCACGAATGTCACGTACAGCGTGACCGGGAGGAACAGGAACCCGACCACGAAGGGATACTTGCCGTGCCGCATGACCCTAGCTCCGATCGATCAGCGCTTGAACTTGGCGACCGAGCTGTCCTTCTTGATCGCGTCGGCGCGCTTCTGGATCCGCTCCACGAAGGCATCCGCGTTGATCCGGCCGAACATCAGCTCGTTGGTGGCGCTGCGCGCCTCCGTGTCGAGCTCCTTGTACCAGCCGTCGAAGTACAGGTTGAACACGTCCTGGCCGGCCGCCTTGAGCGCGGCCTGCGAGCTGGCCACACCGGGCGGGAAGGCGAAGCCCTCCGAACCGGCGGTGACCACGGTCGGGGCCTTGACCACCTCGGTGAAGCCCTTCGCGCCCTCCTTGGACAGCATCTGGCGCATGTACTCCAGACCGCCCTTGGGGTTCTTGCTCTTGGCCGAGACGAAGTAGCCCTCGCCCGCGGTCGCCCGCAGCGCGGTGGCCGGCAGCTTGTCCGACGCGGTGAGGCTCGGCACCGGCATGAGCTGGTAGTCGAAGCCGGCCGGGGTGTCCTGCTTCTGCTCGCCCTCCAGCCAGTCACCACTGGGGTACAGGGCCACCTTGTACTGGTTCTGCCGCAGCTGCACGTCGGTGTGCTTGAGCCCCTCGAAGCTCTTGTCGCTGAACTTCGCCCCGACCTCGGCCCACGCCGCGGCGGCCTGCTTGACCGCGTCCTGCTTCCAGGCGCCGTCCTCCAGGTTGTCGATGTTCTTCAGCACGTCCGTGCCACCGATCTTGGCGGCCTGGGTGAGGATCACGTTCCACTGGTAGTAGGCCGCGTTCGCGCCCGCGTACCCGTACGGCGTGATGCCCTTGGCCTTGATGGCGGTGAGCAGCTTGATGAAGTCGTCCCAGGTCTTCGCCGGGGCCCAGCCGTTGTCCTTGAACAGCTTGGCCGAGTACCAGATGCCGAAGACGGTGGAGACGTAGTACAGCACGTACGGCTTGCCGTTGAACGAGCCCGCCTCGACGGTGCCCGGCACCACGGTGTCGCGGACCTTCTTGGCCGGGTCGTCGACCGACGGGGCGTCCCACAGCTCGGTGAGGTCCTGGAGCTGACCGTCGGCGACCAGCGAGCCGAAGTCGATCAGCTTCTCGCCCGAGTTGTTGACGAACTCCGGCGGGTTGCCGGACGCGAACCGCGGCTGGAGCACCGTGGAGACGGCCTGCGTGGACTGGTGCTTGATCTCCGCCTTCGGGAACGCCTTCTTGTACAGCGGCTCGTGCACGTCGGTCGCGTACTTCTCGCCGTAACCGCCGTTGAAGATGATCACCTCGATGGGAGCGTCTTCCTTGACGCCCAGCGGGTTCTTCTCGCTCTTGGTGCCTTCGGCGGCCTTCTCATTGTCCTTGTCACCGCCGCTGCTCGTCGCGCAGGCGCTGAGCAGGCCGATGGCCGGGGTGGCGAGCATGCCCACGGCGGCGGCGCGACGCAGCACCGTGCGGCGGTCGAGCGCGGCCGGGTGCTCGGGGGTAATCGACATCGTCGTCTCTCCTTGTGGAATTCGGGTCAGGCGGTACGCCGGAGACGCCCGGCGTACCGCGACTCGAGGGCGATGTTGTGCTCGTCCCCTCCGGGGACGTTGGCGGAGAGGTAGATAGGGGGCACCTCTCCGGCCTGGTGGAACCGTCGTACGACCTCCGCGGTCAGCAACTGCGCCAGCAGCGCCGTGGTGACCGAGGAGACCGCACAGACCGCGCCGCCGCCCTCGAGCGGCAGCAGTGCGTCACCGTACGGCGCGCCGTTGTCCAGCACGACGTCGGCGAGGTCGGCGAGCCGTTGACCGGACGGGTGCCGTGGCGCCACCCGCGCGGTGTGCTCGACCGAGGTGACCGCGATCAACGGGTGACCGCGCTCGGTGACCAGCGCCGCCAGCTCGACCACCGAGCCGTTGATGCCGGACTGGGACGCCACCACGAACACGTCGCGCGGCTGGGGCGCCGCGAGCGCGTAGATCTGGTGGGCGATGGAGGGATCACGTTCCAGCTTCGGGTCGGCGAGCACGTCGCGTGGGGCGTCGCCGTGCACCACCAGGTCCCGTACCGAGAGCCGGTTCGTGGGGACCAGCCCGCCGGCGCGGGCGACCAGTTCGGCGGCGAACGCCTCGGAGTGCCCGGCCCCGAACGCCTGGAGAACGCCGCCGGCGCGCAGGCTGTCGGTGATCAGGTCGGCGGCCCGGGTGATCCCGTCGGCCTCCGAGTCGAGCAGGCGGTCGAGCACCGGACGGACCGCGTCCGCGTACCCCTGTGCACTGATCATGAGAGGACCCCCTTGGCGGCCTTGTGCCCGTCGACGGCCTGCGCGGTACGCCGGAAGGCCGCGTGGGCGCGGTCGTGGGTGCGCTGTGCGACGGCGATGTAGAGCAGGTCGAGCACCACCAGTTGCGGGTGGCGGGCGGAGAGCGCGTCCGGCCGGAAGGTGGTCGCCTGGCTGGCGGTGAGCAGCACGATGTCGGCAAGCTCGGCCAACGGCGAGCGGGGGAAACCGGTCAGGGCGAGGGTCGTGGCGCCCCGGCTGCCCGCCTCGGCGAGCATCTCGATGGTCTCCCGGGTCTGGCCGGTGTGGGAGATGCCGAGCGCGACGTCGCCGACGCCGAGCAGCGCGGCGCTGGCCAGCCCCTCGTGCACGTCGCTCCACGCCCAGGCGGCCACCCCGATGCGGTGCAGGCTGAACTGCATCTCCTCGCCCACCAGGGCGCTGCCGCTGGCCCCGAAGATGTTCACCCGGGTGGCGCCGGCGATCGCCACGGCGGCGCGTTCCACCTCGCCGAGGTCGAGCAGCGCGGCGGTGTCGTGCATGGCCCGGGTGTCGGCGGCCATGATCTGGTCGAGGACCCGACCGAGGGGGTCGGTCGGCTGGATCTCGCGGCCGATGTCGACGGTCCAGCCGGCCGAGCGGGCCCGGCCGGTCTCGGCGGCGATGCCGAGGCGCAGGTCGGCGTACCCCTCGAAGCCCATGGCCCGGCAGAAACGGGTGATCGTGGCCGGTGAGGTGCCGCTGCGCTCGGCCAGCTCCACAATGGTCGAGCGCGCTGCGGCCTCGGGGTCGCTGAGCACGTGGTCGGCGACCCGGCGTAGCGCGCCGGTCAGCTCGCCGAGCCCGTTGCGCACCCGGGCCAGCACCCCGTCGGAGGCCGCGCTCCTTCGGTCGATCGCGTGGGCGTCGACCACCGCGGTCCCCGCGGCGGTGTCCACCTCGTGATCAACCATGGGACGCCTCACCTTTCCGAAAAGACTGTTAACTGTTAGTGGTAAAAGTTCTTACTGAACGGCCCTCCGTGTCAAGACTGTGGGCGAAGTTTTCAAACTGTTACCTGGCGCACAGGCCTCCCGGTGTCTGCGGAGTTGCCCCACGCGGCCGCGCCGACCAGCATGAACAGGCCCGTGACCACGCAGCGCAAGGAGGCCCGTGCCGATGTCCGACACCGTCGTGGTCGGTCTCGACGTCGGGGGTACGTCCACCCGGGCGACCGCCCTGACCCTCGCTGGCGAACGCCTCGGCACCGGCAAGGCCGGGGGTGGCAACCCCACCAGCCACGGTGCCGAACGGGCCGCCGCCGAGGTGCTGACCGCACTGCGCGCCGCGCTCGCCGACGTCGACCCGGCCCGGGTGGCCGCCGGCACGATCGGGCTGGCCGGCGCACCCCGTCTGCTCGCCGACCCCGCCGGACGCGCCGCCTTCGACGGGGCCTGGCACGACGCCGGCCTGCGCTGCCCGTACGCCGTGCACGGCGACGCCCTCGTCGCCTACGCCTCCGGCACCGCCGAGCCCGACGGGACGATCCTCATCGCCGGCACCGGCGCGATCACCGCGCAGGTCGTCGACCTGCGGCTCGACCGGGTCGCCGACGGGCACGGCTGGCTGCTCGGCGACGCCGGATCGGGCTTCTGGCTCGGCCGCGAAGCGGTCCGCCGGCTCCTCGCCGACCTGGACACCGGCCACACTCCAGGCAGGCTGGGCGCGGCCGTGCTCACCGAACTGGTGGGCAGCGCCGACGTGGCCCCCCGCCCCCGCGACACGGTGGACGCCACGATCCAGGCGGTCACCCGGCGACCGCCGATCGACCTCGCCCGGCTGGCGCCGCTCGTCGTCACCGCGGCGACCGACGGCGAGCCCGTCGCCACCGCCCTGATCGCCGAGGCCGCCGCCCACCTGGCCGAGAGCGTCACCCGCATCCGCCCGCCGGAGTCGACGACGCCGGTCGTGCTCGGCGGTGGACTGCTCATCGCGGACACCCCGCTCGCCACGGCCGTCCGCGCCGAGATCGGTCGACGCTGGCCCACGGCACCCCTGCGCATCGCCGGCGACGGCGCGGCCGCAGCCGCCTGGCTCGCCGCCCGCGACCTACCCGAGGTCACCGACCCGGCAGCCCTGCACACCCTCCTCTTCCCCGCCCCCTGACCCACCCCCACCGCCACGCCGCCACGCCGCCACGGCACCAAGATCCGCGCATTTTCACGGAAACTGCTGCCTCAAGGGCTCGGGAGGCAGCAGTTTCCGTGCTGTTGCGCAGATCTTGACGAGCACGCGGGCGGTGGGGCGGCCGATGATCGATATCGGTCAGGTCTGAGTGGGGAACCCGAGGTTCACGCCACCGTGGCGCGGGTCCAGCCAGCGACTGGTGACCACCTTGCTCCGGGTGAAGAAGCGCACCCCGTCCTCGCCGTGGGCGTGCAGGTCGCCGAAGAGGGACGACTTCCAGCCGCCGAACGAGTGGTACGCCATGGGCACCGGGATGGGCACGTTGATGCCGACCATGCCCACCTCCACCTCGTGCTGGTAGCGGCGGGCCGCCCCGCCGTCGTTGGTGAAGATCGCCGTGCCGTTGCCGTACGGGCTGGCGTTTACCAGTGCCACGGCCTCGTCGTACGAGCCCACCCGCACGACGCTGAGCACCGGCCCGAAGATCTCGTCGGTGTAGATCGACAGGTCCGGGGTCACCCGATCAAAAAGAGTCGGGCCGAGCCAGAAGCCGTCCGGGTCGCCGTCGGGCGTCACCTCCCGCCCATCGACGACCGGTACCGCCCCGGCGGTCACGCCCGCGTCCACATAGGACCGCACTCGCTCGGCGTGCGCGGCGGTGACCAGCGGCCCCATGTCGCAGCCCCGCCGGCCGTCACCGGTACGCAGCCCGGCCATCCGGGCGGCGATCCGCTCCACGAGGGCGTCCGCGACCGGCTCCACCGCCACCAGCACGGAGATGGCCATGCACCGCTCCCCCGCCGAGCCGAACCCGGCGTTGACCGCCGCGTCGGCCGCCAGGTCCAGGTCGGCGTCGGGGAGCACCACCATGTGGTTCTTCGCCCCACCGAGCGCCTGCACCCGCTTACCGGCGGCGGTGCCGCGTTGGTAGACGTGCCGAGCGATCGGGGTGGAGCCGACGAACGACACCGCGCGCACCTCGGGATGGTCCAGCAGCGCGTCGACGGCCTCGGCGTCACCGTTGACCACGTTGAACACCCCGTCCGGCAGGCCGGCCTCGGCGAACCACTCGGCCAGCAGCAGCGCCGCGCTCGGGTCCTTCTCGCTCGGCTTGAGCACCACCGCGTTCCCGCAGGCCACCGCCACCGGCACGAACCACAGCGGCACCATCACCGGGAAGTTGAACGGCGAGATCACCGCCACCACGCCGACCGGCTGCCGGATCGTGTACGAGTCGACCTCGGTGGACACGTTCTCGCTGAACGCGCCGCGCAGCGCCGAGGGCATTCCGCACGCGTACTCGATGACCTCCAGGCCGCGCTGCACCTCGCCGGCGGCGTCGGCGAGCACCTTGCCGTGCTCGGCGGTGATCACTTCGGCGAGCCGGTCCCGGCGGGCGTGCACCAGTTCCCGGAACGCGAACAGCACGGCCGACCGCCGGGCCAGCGACGCGTCGCGCCAGGCCCGGGCCGCCCGGGCGGCGGCCCGCACCGCGACGTCCACGTCCGCGGTCGAGGCCAGCTCGACCTCGGCGGTACGACGACCCGTGGCCGGATCGAACACGTCACTCCGTCGCTCGGACGTGCCGCCGACCCGCTTGCCGTCGACGAAGTGGCCGATGCTCAGACCGCCCGGACCGCCGGTGCTCACGCCGCCCGGACCGCCGATGCTCAGGCCGCCCAGACCGCCCGTGCTCATGCCGTCACCTCCGCCGACGAGCGGATCGCGTCGACCAGGATCGCCAGGCCCTCGCGGGCCTCGTCCTCGGTGAGCGTCAACGGTGGACCCATCCGCAGCACGTTGCCGTAGAGCCCGCCCTTCCCGGTGAGCAGACCACGGTCGCGGCACGCCTCGAAGACCCGGTTGGTCAACGCCGGATCCGGCTCGCCGCTGCCCGGCCGGACGAACTCGACGCCGAGCATGAGCCCTTTTCCGCGTACCTCGGCGACGCAGTCGAGGCCGCCCACGGCGGACCGCAGGCCGTCGGCGAGGATCGCGCCGACGCGGGCCGCGTTCGCCTGGAGGTCGTGTGCGATCAGGTAGTCGAGCACCGCGTTGCCGGCCGCCGTCGAGATCGGGTTGCCGCCGAAGGTGGAGAAGCTGATCCCCGGCACCGCCTGGAGCACCTCGGCCCGGCCGACCACCCCGGCCAGGGCGAAACCGTTGCCGATGCCCTTGGCGAAGGTGAGCAGGTCCGGGGTGACGCCGTGGGCCTGGTAGCCCCAGAAGTGCTCCCCGGTACGCCCCCAGCCGGTCTGCACCTCGTCGGCGATGAACAGGATGCCGTGCTCGTCGAGGACCTTCTTCCAGGCGGCGAAGAGCCCGTCCGGTGGGTGCACGAACCCGCCCACGCCCTGGATCGGCTCGGCGATCAACGCGGCCACGTCGCCGGATGTCTGGGTGGCCAGCACCTCGCGCAGGTCCTCCACGGCCGCGTCGAGGCGCTCGTCGGCGCTCAACCGGGCCAGCAGGCCGCGTACCCGGTCACCGGAGTGCAGCCAGGCCACCTGCAACGGGTTGAGCGCGCTGGCCGACCAGGTGCGGTTGCCGGTGACGCCCATCGCCGCGTACGACCGGCCGTGGTAGCTGTTGCGCACCGCCAGGACCTGGTGCGAGCGGCGGTAATTGGTGGCGACCAGCAGCGCCGCCTCGTTCGCCTCGGTGCCCGAGTTGGTGAAGAACACCCGGGCGTCCGGGATACCGGAGTGCTGGGCGATCTTCTCGGCCAGCTCGACCTGCTGACGGATGAGGTAGAGCGTCGAGGTGTGCACGATGCCGGTGGCGAGCTGCCGCTCGACGGCCTCCCGGATCTCCGGGATGTCGTACCCGATCATGTTGGTCAGCACGCCGCCGAAGAAGTCCAGGTAGCTGCGGCCCTGCGCGTCGGTGACCCGGCGGCCCGAACCGGAGACCAGCTCGATCGGCTCGGCGTAGTACAGCGGCATCCAGGGTGGGAGAACGGCCCGGTGCCGGGCCAGCAGGTCGTCGGTCATCGTGGCACCCTTCAGCGGCGTTCGTGGATACCGCACGCTCCCACCGGCGGCGAGCGCGGACAACTGGCAGGGTGTAGCGCAGAGCGGGTACGACCTGACACTCACGCCGCGCGCGGACACCTCGGCAGGTGCAGGACGGCCGCGACCACCGCGAAGGCCGCCCAGCCGGCCCCCAGCGCGCCGGCCGTCGAGACGTCCTGGACGTAGTGGTACGCGGTGAGGAAAGCGACCAGCGCGAGACTGTTGCGGGCAAAGTGCCCGGTGAACTCGGACAACTGGCGTCGCGCCTCGACGGCCACCAGCACCCCCGAGTACGGGAACGTCACCACCATCGCACGCAACACGGCCCCGAGCAGCGCGGTGAGGACCGCCCCCACGAAGATCACCACCAGCTTGAGCGGTACGGGCAGCCCGGTTGCGGCTGACCCGTCAGCGGTGACGGTGACCGGTCGGGCGCGACAACGTAGCAGCAGCATGGCCGTCGCCCAGAGCACGAGCGTGCCGGCGAGGGCCGCCTCGAACGGGACGTCGACGGCCACCAGGCCGGCGCTCAGCGCCACGTAGACACCGATCCCCGCGCCGTCGGCGAGCAGGATGGGCCAGCGCAGCCGCCGGTGGGTGACCGCCACGGTGACGAAGAAGAGGTTGAGCCCGAGCACGCCGAGCACCTGCGCGCCGTCGACGTCGCGCTCACCGCCCCGACCACGGCCGTCACCAGCAGGACGGCGCTCCACGTCATGGCGTCGGCGTCGGGTCCTCGAACGTCGCCACGCTCGCGCAGGCGTCGAACACCCGGGTCAGTCGCTCGACGTCGGCGCGGTTAACGGAGAACTGGTTCTCGCCGATCTCGCCGTGGGCGGTCATCCGGGCCTCCCACCAGCTCGACGAGTCCCAGAGCGTCAGGTTGACGAGCAGGTGCGGGCCCACCGCGCCGAAGGGCAGCAGCCCCACCCGGGCCCCGGCCGCACGTTGCCGACCGGCCAGGTCGGACACTTCGTCGGTCAACGTGGCGTAGACGAAGACCCGGGTGATCCGTACGCCAAGGCGCAGAGCCTCGACGTTCGCCTCCCAGTAGCGGCGGCCGATCTCGCTACGCCACCAGCTCAGCTCCCCGCTCGCCCGCGGCATCGCGTTGGTCAACGCGTCCAGCCGGAGCGACTCCACGCCCGATGCCGCGCCGGTGAGGTCGAGCAGGACGCTGAGGGTGATCGACAACGTGATGCCGACCAGCGCCACCGCGTCGGTGTGCGCCACCAGCCGGAGGAAGCCGCTCGCGGAGGCCCCGCCCCCGCGCCGTGGGCGCGCACCGTCACGGGTCATCGAAGTCCCCCCATCAGCCGCTGCGGCCAGCGTAAACACCAGCCACAACAGCCGGCCGGTAGCATCCGGCAGGTGCGGGAAACGCGGACAGGTACGGTCGCCGAGCGGATCACGTCGGACGTCGAGGCCTGGGTCTGCTCCACTCCGCTGCGCGGCCTGGTCCGGCACTTCGGCGGCGACTGGCCGGCCGGCGACCTCGCTGAGGCGCTGCGGTACCTGGACGACTTCTCCGCCCGCCACTGGGACTTCCGGGGCGGGCGCGAACGGCCCGACGCGCGCGAGCCGGACCTCGATCCGGCCACCGCGACGCTGGTCCTCGACGCGGCCGCCGCGCTCGGGCTCGTCCACCCGGTACCGCCGGCCCGGTCGGCGTACGCCCACCTGGTCGTGCTGGGCGGGCTGGCGCACGCGTGCGTGCGGCGCATCGGATACGCGGCGCACCTGCTACGCGCCGGCCTGACGGTGCGCGGCGAGGCTGCCGTGCTTGGCAGCTTCCGACCGCTGTCCGAGTGGGAACGGGCCACCCTGGCCGACGCTGGTCTTCCGGCCGACGAGACCGAGGTGGACGTGCTGGACACCGCCGTCCGGCGGGTGTTCGAGGTGGCCGCGCCGGCGGAACAGGCCGGCGTGGACGCCGGCCACCCACACCACTCCTGGTCGTCGCGGACCTACCGACCGGCGGGACTGCCACCGGTACGGGTGCTGGCCGCGCCGTCGAGCGAACCGGACCGGCGGCGGGCGCACACCGCCGACACGCAGCGGTTCTGGGCCGGACACGTCCGGCTCGCGGTGGGCGACGAGGTGCTCACCGTCACCGCGCCCATCTATGTGCCGTTCCAGCACTCCGACGCGCTGCGCACCCTGGCCCTGCCCTACGGCTGCCACATCGAGACGACCGGGGTGGATCCGGCGGTGGCAGACCCGGCGACGCTGCCCGAGCAGACCCTCACACCGGGCCGCTACCTCCAGGAGATCCGCTCGACGATCCGCTCGATGCGCGCCCTGCACGAGAGCCTGGGCTGAGCCGGCGGTGTTTGTGGGGCGCTGTGCTCAGTCGGCGGTGTCGCGGACGGCCTGGGCGAAGACCTCGGAGCGGTGCTCGAAGTTGCGGAACCGGCCGTAGCTGGGCGCGGCCGGCGACAGCAGCACCACCCCACCGGCCGGGGTCAGCTCCCGGGACAGCCGCACCGCGTCCACCAGGTCGTCGACCAGTTCGGTACGCACCGTGGGCAGACCGGCGAGCACCTCGACGATCCGGGCGCCGCTGTCCGGGATGCCGATCACGGTCAGCTCCCGCTCGGCCAGGTGCTCGGCCAGCGGCGTGTAGTCCAGACCCCGGTCGTTGCCCCCGACGATCACGGTCAACGGCCGTCCGTCGTACGCGTCGATGGCGTGCATGGCCGCGTACGGGCTGGTGGCCAGGGTATCGTCGACGAAGGTCAGCCCGGACGGGTCGGTGATCTCGGTGAGCCGGTGGGCCAGCCCCTGGAACTCGGCGACCGCGACGGCGAGGTGGTCCTTGCCGGCCACCACGTCCACGCCGAGCGCGTCGAGCACGGCGAGCGCGACGCACAGGTTGCCCTCGTTGTGTCGGCCGACGAGCGGCAGCACGGCGCGCGGGAAGAGCGGCTGGTCACCGAGGTGGAACCACTGCGTACCGTCGATGCCGGTAGCGACGTGGGTGGTGTCGGGGCTGCCGGCCCGGACGGCCGGCCGCTCCCCCAGCTCGGCGGCGAGCCGGGGGTCCCCGCCGTTCACGACTACCGTCTGCGGGTCGTGGGCGAGCAGGTTGAGCTTGTCGCGGTAGTACTCGCGCTCCCCGCCGTGCGCGTCCAGGTGCTCGGGGAAGAGCGCGGTGACCACCGCCACGCGGGGCGAGTCGGTGAGGTCGCTGCACTGGTAGCTGGATAGTTCCAGCACGTACAGCTCCGCGTCCGGCAGGTCCAGGGTCGGCACCCCGATGTTGCCGCCGAAGACGTTCGGCCGGCCCACGGCGGTGAGCAGGTGACTGATCAGGCTGGAGGTGGTGCTCTTGCCCTTGCTGCCGGTGACCCCGATGGTGCGTGCCGCGTGGTCGGCCATCCACAGCGCGGTGCCCTGGGTCACCACGACGCCGCGTCGGCGCAGCTCGACCAGCCACGGGTGGGTCTGTGGCACTCCGGGGGAACGGACCACCACGTCGGCGGCGGCCAACCGGTCGAACCCCGCCGCACCGGTGACCAACGGAGCCGCCTCGGCCAGCGGGCCGTCCCAGGGCAGTGACAGGAAGTTCGCGCTGTCGTCGACGGCCACCAACTCGGCCGGGCCGTGCGCGGCGATCGCGGTCACGGCGGCCCGGCCCTCGCGGCCGGTGCCCCAGACGGCGACGGTACGTCCGCGCAGGTCAGACAGGCGCACTGGGCTCTCCTCGGGGTCGCGGCGGCGGCAGGGCGGGCTCGGTCCGGACACGGCCGGACGAACCAGGGCCTAGTATGGCGTGTGCCCAACGAGCAGCTCCGGCGGATGGACGCCTTCACCTTCCCGTCCTACTCGATCGACTTCGCGACCGGCGAGGTGTTGTTCGACTACGCCCTGACCGGCCCGGCCGGTGAGCAGCGGTTCACCGAGGTGATCACTCTTCCGCTGCCGGCGGAGCCGCCCTCGGACGAGACGGTGGCGTCCCTCGGCCGGGTGTTGGAGGTGCTGCACCTCGTCGCCGGGGTCAGCTACTACAAGGCCGCCGCACCGCCCCGGCTCGTGCTGCCGGCGCCGCTGGGCGCGGCCACCGTCGACTACGTCACGGCCGTCTACACCAAGGGCCTCGCCGAGTACGCGTACCGCAACGAGCTGCCGCACGTGCTGGCACTGCGCCCGGAGGTGCCCGCGGGTTCGCCGGATTCGCCACGCCTGCACGACGACTCCGACCGTCGCCCGCTCTCGGCGGTCGGTGGTGGCAAGGACTCCATCGTCAGCCTGGAGGCGCTCCGCCGCGCCGAGCTGGACCCGGTGCCGTTCTCGGTCAACCCGAACCACGTGATCGTCGACGTCAACGAGGCGTCCGGGCTGGTCCCGCTTGCCGCCCGGCGGCGGATCGACCCGGTGCTGTTCGACCTGAACGCCGCCGGCGCGTTGAACGGCCACATCCCGGTCACCGCCATCAACTCCCTGATCGCGGTGGCCACCGCCGTGCTGCACGGGCTGGGCCCGGTGGTGATGTCCAACGAGCGTTCCGCGTCCGACCCGAACCTGATCTGGAACGGTCACGAGATCAACCATCAGTGGTCCAAGGGCGTCGAGGCGGAGGGGCTGCTGCGGGGGGCGCTGGCGGAGCACGCCGGCCTCACCGAGCCGTACTTCTCGCTGCTGCGGTCGCTGTCCGAGCTGCACATCGCCCGACTGTTCGCCGAGTTCACCCGCTACGACGACGTGGTGACCAGCTGCAACTCCGCGTTCAAGCTGCACGACGCGAGTGAGCGCTGGTGCCGGGACTGCCCGAAGTGCCGGTTCGTCTTCCTGGCCATGGCGCCGTTCATGCCGCGTGAGCGGGTCACCCACATCTTCGGCGGCGACCTGCTCGCCGACCCGGAGCAGATCCCCGGCTACCGGGAGCTGCTGGGCGTGGACGGGCACAAGCCGTTCGAGTGCGTGGGCGAGGTCGAGGAGTCGGTGGTGGCCCTCGGCCTACTCGCCGAACAGGACCAGTGGCGCGACGCACCGGTGATCCGAGCCCTGGTGGACGCCGTCCCCGCCACCGCCTGGTCCGCAGTGGCGACGTCGGACGTCTTCACCCCCGGCGGCCCCAACCACATCCCCCCGACGTACGCCAAAGCCATTACCTCCCTCGCCTGACCGCCTCGGTGATCAGGAAGTCTGCGCCATCAGAGGCGATTTCCCGGACGGTTAACCCCGCAGCCAGCGTGGTTATGATCCTGGAGCCCTCTTAGGTGTGCCGGGTGCCCACCGGAAGTGGTCGGCGGGTGGCGGGCTCCCGCTGTTGTCGTAGTGGGGGTTAGTAGGGGCCGGGCCGGCAACGCTGGTACTGATGTAGGCGGCGTTCGGGTCGAATTGCTGGTACGACTCTGCCCCCGCGCCCGCGTACCGCCCCCCATACCCACCCGAATACACACGGTCCTGGTCGTCCCGCGTCACGGTATAACCGCCGTAGGAATACGCCCCGACGGCCGATCCCTGAGCAGGGCCCGCGGGCACCACATAGCCGTCAGCAGGACCCGCGCCCCCGGCGCCAGTGGTCAGGTGGGCGGCACTGCCCCCGACCGGCCCGAACGACTCCCACTCCGTGCCCGCGTACCGCCTCTCATGACCAGGCGG
>NZ_JBNCKS010000073.1:0-29048 GCF_049841635.1 Micromonospora sp. DT44
GGCAGCGCGAAGACCGATGCCCGTGATGCCTATGTCATCGCTGACGCGGCCCGCACCCTGCCGCACACGCTGCGGCGGGTCGACACCGGCGACGAGGCTCTGGCCGAGCTGGAAGTCCTGGTCGGCTTCGACGACGACCTCGCCGGCGAAGCCACCCGGGTGTCCAACCGGATTCGGGGCCTGCTGACGCAGATCCATCCCGCCTTGGAACGGGTGCTGGGCCCGAAGGTGCACCACAAAGCCGTGTTGGAACTGCTGTCGCGCTGCGGCGGTCCGATCGGGCTGCGCAGGTCCGGCCGCCGCAAGCTGCTCTCGATCACCGCAGCGCACGCGCCCCGCATGGGAGAGCGGCTCGTCGAGCAGATCATGACCGCCCTGGACGAGCAGACCGTCACCGTCCCCGGCACTGCAGCGGCGGAGACGATCCTGCCTCGCCTCGCCGACAACCTCCGCGACGTCCTGCGACAACGCGACCGGGTCGCCGTCGAGGTCGAGAGGATGCTCGATGCGCACCCTCTCGCCCCGGTACTGACCTCGATGCCCGGCATCGGTGTCAGGACCGCAGCCCGGATCCTGCTCGAAGTCGGCGACGGCACCGCGTTCGCCACCCCCGGGCACCTCGCCGCCTACGCGGGCCTCGCCCCCGTCACCACACGATCCGGCAGCAGCATCCGCGGCGAGCACCCACCGCGAGGCGGCAACAAGACCCTCAAACGGGCGTTCTTCCTCGCCGCGTTCGCAGCCCTCGCCGACCCCGTCAGCAGGGCCTACTACGACCGCAAACGCGCCGAAGGCAAACGCCACAACGCCGCCCTCATCTGCCTCGCCCGCCGCCGCTGCGACGTCCTCTACGCCATGCTCCGCGACAAGATCCCCTACCAACCACGGCCGACAGATCAGGCACCCGTCCCCGCTTGACGAAACCCATAGGGACACCCCCCGGCCCCCCGCCCCGCCCTCCCGCCCCCGCCCTCCCGCCCCCGCCCCCGCCCGCGCCTGCGCCTGCGCCCGCGTCGATCATGGACTTGTGGTGCCTGATGTGTGGTTTTCTGCTGCTTTTGTCGCCCACCACAACACCATGATCGACGGCGTTGGCGGACCTGTGACGACGTCGGACTGAAGGGCGCGCCATCGGGAGCGGGCCGGACGGGCGGGCAGGGGGGAGGATGGCGGGGTGGCGTCGGTCACAAGGGTCGGTGTGGGCGGCGCAGGTGGATGGTCGGGGCGGTGCGGGAGCAGTCGCGTCGGTCCGGAGGGAGGCGCGCGGTGAGCGACGAGTTCGACGTGGTGGTGGTCGGAGCCGGGCCGGCCGGGGCGGCCGCCGCCCTGACGGCCCGCCGGGCGGGTGCCAGCGTGCTGCTGCTGGACCGTGCCGACTTTCCCCGGGACAAGGCGTGTGGCGACGGGATCGCTGCGCACTCGGTGGACGTCCTCAACGAGTTGGGCGTGACCGAGGCGGTGGCCGGGTACGCCCCGCTGCCCGCGCTGCGGATGGTCTCGCCGGGCGGCCAGGCGGTGGCTCGGGCGCTGCCCCGGCCGGCGTACACCGTGCCTCGGGAGGTCTTCGACGCGCGGCTGGTGGCCGCGGCGGTGGCCGCTGGCGCGCAGTTGCGTCGGCACAGCGTCCGGCGGGTCCAGCCGCGGGGCGACCGGGTGGTGCTCGACGGCGAGCTGTCCGGCCGGGTGGTGGTGGGCGCGGACGGCGCCGGGTCGGTGGTGCGTCGGGCCCTCGGCCACCCCGTCAACCCCGACCGGCACCTCGCGCTGGCCATCCGTGGGTACGCGCCCGCGCTGCCCGGGCCACCCGAGCAGCTCATCGTGACCTCCAAGGCGCGCTGGCCGGCGTACGCCTGGTCGTTCCCGATCGGCGACGGGCGGGCGAACGTCGGGTACGGGGAGGTGCTGCGCGGTGAGCCGCTGAGCCGCGCGTACCTGCTGGATCGGTTGGCCGCGCTGCTGCCCGGCACCGACCTGTCGACGGTGACCGCGTTGCGCGCCCACCACCTGCCGCTGTCCACGCACCGGCCGGCGCCGGGTCGGGACCGTACCCTGCTGGCCGGCGACGCCCTGTCGCTGATCAATCCGTTCACCGGGGAGGGCATCTTCTACGCGCTGCTCTCCGGGGCGTTGGCCGGGGCCGCTGCGGCTCGGGAACCGGAGGCGGCGGCCCGCCGCTACGCCGCGGGTCTGCGTCGCCGCCTCGGCACACATCTGCGCCACAGCTCGGTGGCCGCCTGGTTGGCGCGGCGGCGACGAGTGGTCGACGCCGCGGTCCGGGCGGCCCGTCGGGACGACCGGGTGTTCGACGACGTGGTCGAGTTGGGGCTTGGCGACGGGCGGCTCACCGCCCGTACGCTGGGCATGATCGGCATCGAACTGTCCGGCGGGGATCGCCCTCCGAAGGGGTGATCCGGCGGGCGGGTCGCTACGCTGCTAGGTGATGACGCTGCGGAACCTTATCTACTCCGTGTACGAGCGCCGGCTCACGGGGAAGCTCGCGGGCAAGCCGGTGCCCCGGCACGTCGGGGTGATGTGCGACGGCAACCGACGGTGGGCCCGCGAGATGGGCTACGTCGACCCGAACGATGGGCACCGGGTCGGTGCGGCGAAGATCAAGCATGTCCTCGGGTGGTGTGACCAGGCCGGTATCGGCCATGTCACGCTCTACCTGCTCGCCACCGACAACCTGCGCCGCCCGGCCAGCGAACTGGATCCGCTGTTGCAGATCATCGAGGACCTGGTGGTGGAGCTGGCGGAGGAGGGCAACCCCTGGCGGCTGCGCATCGTCGGCGCGCTCGACCTGCTGCCCGCCCAGACCGCCGCGGCGCTCAAGGGCGCCGAGGAGCGTACCCGGGACCGCAGCGGCGGCGCGGAGGTCAACATCGCGGTCGGCTACGGCGGGCGGCGGGAGATCACCGATGCCGTCCGCTCGCTGCTGCTGGAGCACGCCGCATCCGGTGGCACCCTCGAGGAGTTGGCCGAGGTGCTGGACGTCGAGCACATCGCCGAACACCTCTACACCCGTGGCCAGCCCGACCCCGACCTGGTCATCCGTACGAGCGGGGAGCAGCGACTGTCCGGGTTCATGCTGTGGCAGTCCGCGCACTCGGAGTTCTACTTCTGCGAGCTGAACTGGCCGGATTTCCGGCACATCGACTTTCTGCGGGCACTGCGCTCGTACGCCACCCGCCAGCGCCGCTACGGCGCTTGAGGCCTCAGGGGAGCTGGTCCAGGGCCCGGGTCAGGAAGTCCCCAAGCGCGGCCGGTGACTCGATGGTCAGGTCGGCCGCGTCGGCCACCTCCTGGCCGGTCTCCGGGTTGGCCACGGCCACACAGACACCGAAGAAGTCCGGGTCCGCCTCGGCGCGGGCGCGCAGCGCCGCGAACGCCTTGATGTCGGAGACGTCGTCGCCGAAGTACCAGGCGCCGCTGGCGCTCTGGACCACCTCGCCGATCACCATTCCCTTGTCCCGGTCGACCGGTGGCTTGAGCTCCAGCACCATCCGACCGGCCTGCACCCGCAGCCCCAGGCGGTCGGCCTGCGCCTGACCCCACTGCTGCACCGTCGCACCGAGCTGTGGGGCCGTACGCCAGTGCAGCGCGACGGAGAGCCGCTTGAACTCGACGAGGGCGCCGGGTGGCAGCTCCTCGCGCGCCAGGTCGGCCAGCTCGGCCATGGTGGGCACCCAGGGCAGGGCGGTGGGCTCGGTGACGGTCTCCCCACCGGAGTGGCTGTGCTCCAGGCCGTAGAGGCCGTACAGGTCCACGCCGCTCAGCTCGCCGAGGCGGTCGCGGAGGAACTCGACGGGTCGCGCGGAGACGATCGCGATCCGCTGCACCACCGGGGCCAGCGCCTCGATCGCGGCGAGCGCATTCGGCGCGGGACGGACCGCAGTCGGATCGTCGTCGACGGGCGCGAGTGTGCCGTCGAAGTCGAAGAAGAGCACGGTCCCACCGGCCCGGCCGGCGGTTATCTGCCATGCCTGGTCGGCGTTCAACGGGGTCCTTGGCTGGTGGTTGCCCAGATTCAACGGCGGCACGCGCGTCAGCGTACCCCGGCGTTGGAGGCTCATTCCTGGCCGAGCGGACCCACCCGGCGGCGCTCGGTCAGCGTTCGGCGGCCCCTCGTCCACGGCGGCCGAACGGCACCACCGCCGCCTCCTGTCCGTGGCTGAGCAGGTAGCCCTCCACGAATCCGGTGTTGCGATCCCCGGTGTGGGTCTCGATTTCGTTGAGGCGTGCCACCAGGAACTCGGTGAGCGCGCTGATCCGGTCGTTGAGCCGCTCGTGCAGTTCCGCGACGACGGCCAGGATGACCGCCGTTCCGGCGCTGGTGAGCGCGAGAAGGTTGACGAGCAGCGGCAGCTGCCCACCGTTGACCGCGAGGGTCACCACGTTGCCGGTCGCCCACAGTGTCATCGACACCGTGGCGACCACGACTCCCCACCACTTCAGGGTCATGGACAGACCCCTCCTTCTGTCCCGCAGGGCTAGGTTCGGCCTTGTCCCGTCCCCCCGCCGATGACGAGCCCAAGCAGTACGAATAGGGACGCTAGCGTGCCCGTTCCTGCCCCGGAGCGAAACGAATGAACCTGACCAGGCGTTCTTTCGCCATCTGAGGAACTACCCGGCTTGATTGCCTCTATTTCGGACATCGACCGGCAGCGTTGGGCGGTATGCGAGGTATCTAATGGTTTCGCGGATGTGGAACTTCTCCGCGTCCGACACGTTCGGGTCGACCAGGCGGCGCAGCAGGGCCTCCACGTCCGGGTCCATCGGAGGGGCCGGCTGTCCGGCCCGGGGGCCGCTGGCGGTGCGGTCCCAACCCAGCGCGGCGAAGGCGGCGGCGGGGTTCAGCCCCAGGCCCTCGCAGAACGCGACCACTCGTTCGGCCTCGGGGTCGCTGGCCCAGTCGCCACGGACCCACCGGTTGATCGTCTGCCGGGAGACGCCGGTACGCCGTGACACCTCGGTGCCGCTCCAGGCACGTGTGGCCCGCGCCTCGTCGAGGGCGCGCCGAACGAAGGTGGCGAAGGCGATTTTTCGCGCGTTGGCCGTCTCGGTCACCCCGTGACGGTACGACCAGCCGTCAGCGGATGTTTGCCCAGGCACGCTGCTGTCACGCGGACGTGACGGCACTCTCGGATTCGGAACCAACGATCCAGCGCCGCTTTTGAGGGGTGTCACCCGGGCAGAATAGATGCCCGTCGTGGCGAATGTAAGGGGACGAAAAGCTGATACTGTCACGCTCATGGGACAATCTACGGTGTGTCACGTGCATGAGACGACTGGTGCTCACATGCGTCACGCCCCCGGTGCCGAGGGGGTGTGGTGACCGAGCTCGCCACCCGAGCCCAGGCCTTCGGGCTGATCGCCGAGGGAGTGGCAGCGGGGCTGAGTGCCCCGTGGCGCCTCTACCTCGCCCGAGGCTGCCGATACCTGTCGCTGAGCGTCGGCGACCGCACCGAGTGGAACGCCTGGCGTACCCACCTCGGCTGCCCCGAGTTGAGCGTCCGGGTCTACGACGCCGGCGGGGAGATCCGTCGATCCTCGGTCGCCGAGGTCGTGCTGGACGGCTGTCGGATCACCGTCGAGCTGGTCGAGGAGGTCAGCACCGACGACCTGGACCGGCTGCTGGTCGCGGACCCCACGGCCGACCCCACCACGGTCGAGCCGGAGGAGCGATGAGCCGGCGTCCGGGCCGGGCGGGGGGCGCCCGATGAGCCCGTTCCTCGTGGTCTTCCTCGTCCTGGTGCTCGGTGCCACCAGCTACGCCGCCGGCCGCCTGCACGGCCAGCTCAGTTACCGCATCGGCTATCGCTTCGGTTACCGCCAGGGTTACTTCGACGGGGACCGGGGCGCCTGGAACCGCCGCCGCCGCGACGCCCAGGCGGCGATCGCCTCCGCGTTGTCGGTCTCCTCCCCGGGGGCCGTCCGCTCCGCCGGCACGGTCGTCCGCCCCGACGCGGTGGCCCGCCCCGGCACCACCTACACCGGCTCGTCGTTCACCGCGCCGGCCGCCCCGATCACCGGGCGGCACCCGACCGGCACGCTCGTTCGACGAACCGGCTGAGCCGGCTGGCGGGTCGCCCCCGAGCGTCCCGCCGACCGGCACGCGGGAACGCGGTGCGTCGTCCGCGGCGGACACGCACCGTCGGGGCCACGTCAGACCGGTGACGGCGGCCCCGCCGGCCGGGATGCGCGCAGGGGGCATGCATCCCGGCCGGCTCGCCGCGCCCTGCCGCCACGGTGACGGACGCCGCGCGTCGTCCCCCGCCGGCTCGTCCGTTCGGCGCTGTTCACACGGCCGTCTCCAGAGATCCACGATCGCCCCTAGCCGGGACGGTCCTCCGCCGCTAGCGTCTAGGCATGGCGCGGGGTTCTCCCGAGCCAGCCGGTCCACCCGGATCTGCGACCTCGCGCACGGGGTTCCGCATCCGACCCCTCCGGGCACCGGACGAGGCGGAAAACGGGTGGCCGGGTGCCCATCCGTCGGAGCAGGCCTGTGACGACTCGCCGTACCACCGCCGGTGCCGACCAGACCCCGGCCGCGACTGCCACGACCCGCCGCGCCGCCCGGAGCCGCCGTGCGGCGGACGCCGCGCCGGCCGAGAACAAGGAGCCCCGACCAGCGGGGCAGGCCTTCGTTCTCGACACCTCTGTGCTGCTGTCCGACCCGGCGGCGTTCCACCGCTTCGCCGAGCACGAGGTGGTGCTGCCACTGGTGGTCATCAGCGAGTTGGAGGGCAAGCGGCACCATCCGGAGCTGGGCTGGTTCGCTCGGCAGTCGTTGCGGATGCTCGACGAACTGCGCGTCCGGCACGGCCGCCTCGACCGACCGGTACCCGCCAACGACGCGGGCGGGACGCTGCGGGTGGAGCTGAACCACACCGACGACGGCGTACTGCCCCCCGGGTTCCGCACCGAGAGCAACGACGCCCGGATCCTGTCGGTGGCGCTCAACCTCGCCGCCGAGGGGCGGGACGTCACGCTGGTCAGCAAGGACATGCCGCTGCGGGTCAAGGCCGCCTCGGTGGGTCTGCGCGCCGACGAGTACCGCCACGGTCAGGCCAGCGACCCGACCTGGACCGGCATGTCGGAGATGGAGTTGGGCGAGGAGCAGATCGGCCAGTTGTACGCGGGCGAGACGCTTGACCTGGACGAGGCGGCCGGGCTGTCCTGCCACACCGGGCTGGTGCTGCACTCGGCGCGCGGTTCGGCGCTCGGGCGGGTGCTGCCCGACAAGTCGGTCCGCCTGGTCCGGGGCGACCGTGAGGCGTTCGGGCTGCACGGCCGCTCGGCCGAGCAACGAATCGCCCTCGACCTGCTGCTCGACGAGACGATCGGGATCGTCTCGCTGGGGGGCCGGGCCGGCACCGGCAAGTCGGCGTTGGCGCTCTGCGCCGGCCTGGAGGCCGTGATGGAACGTCGCCGGCACAAGAAGGTGATCGTCTTCCGCCCGCTGTACGCCGTCGGTGGTCAGGAGTTGGGCTATCTGCCCGGGTCGGAGTCGGAGAAGATGTCGCCCTGGGCGCAGGCGGTCTTCGACACGCTCGGCGCGGTCGTGCACGAGAACGTGCTGGAGGAGGTCACCTCGCGGGGCATCCTCGAGGTGCTGCCGCTGACCCACATCCGGGGGCGCAGCCTGCACGACGCCTTCGTGATCGTGGACGAGGCCCAGTCGTTGGAGCGCGGGGTGCTGCTCACCGTGCTGTCCCGGATCGGGCAGGGGTCCCGGGTGGTGCTCACCCACGACGTGGCCCAGCGGGACAATCTGCGGGTCGGCCGGCACGATGGTGTGACCGCGGTGATCGAGGCGTTGAAGGGGCATCCGCTCTTCGCCCACGTCACGCTCAGCCGTTCGGAGCGGTCGCCGATCGCCGCGATGGTGACGGATCTTCTCGAGGACATCCCGCTGTGATGGGGGTTTTGTAGCAGTTCGTCCCTATTTTAAGTGTGGCACAGGTCACAAACGGCGCGGTCGGTTTCCCATGTGCCTCACTGTGCGCGATGGTGTCCCACGAGCGCCCACGCACCACAGGCATCGTCGATGATCGCTTGCCCGAGGTCAGGGTGGCATCAGTGGCGATCGGTGCGTCGGCGCGACCGGCTCACCGGTCGGGGCGCTCACGGCACGGCTGAGGGCTGACGTGGCCCGGCCGCGCCGTGTCCTTGCCCCCGACGAAGGGACCACCTCGTGAGTCGGCTGTGGAGCCGGTTGGGTGCCCGTACGGCCGCCGTCGCGTTGCTCTCCGTGGGCGTCGCAGGTGGCTTCTACCTGGGCGAAGACCGGGAAACTCAGCAGCAGGGCCTGACCGCGCAGGTCGGCGTCGAGGTCGACCGCGTCGACTTCGCGTACCAGCGCGAGCGCCAGGCCAGCCACCAGGTCGCGTTCGCCCGGCAGCGGGCCGCCGAGTACCAGGCCAAGCTGCGGGCGGCCCAGGCGGCCAAGGAGGCCGCCGAGCGGGCCCGCCGGGCCGAGGCCGCTGCCGCGTCGCGCAAGCGCGAGCGCGAGGCGGCGGAGCAGGCCGCCAAGCCGTACGACGGGCCGATCCCGGAGTCCTGCGCGGAGTACAGCGGCAACCGCAAGATCGGTTGTGCGCTGATGCTCGAGAAGGGCTTCGCCATCTCCGAGTTCCCCTGCCTGGAGAAGCTCTGGACCAAGGAGAGCGGCTGGAACCACAAGGCCGCCAACCCCATCGGCGCGTACGGCATTCCGCAGTCGCTGCCGGGCAGCAAGATGGGCACGGTCGCGGACGACTGGCGCACCAACCCGGCCACCCAGATCATCTGGGGCCTGGGCTACATCAAGGGCAAGTACAAGACGCCCTGTGGCGCCTGGACCTACTTCCAGAACAACAACCACTACTGACGACGTACGACGGCGGGGCGGGTGGACGATCACCCGCCCCGCCGTCGCGCGTAACCCGGTCGGGACGTGAGTGGCGGTCGGCCCCTTTTGCTGATAGCAGTTGGGGGGTGAGCCTGCACCCGCCAAGCGGCGACCCGTTCCGGTTCGGCACCGAGGCGTTCTACGCTTCCCTCGGCCGGGCCTTCGTCGCCATGTGCGCGGTGGTCCCGTTCCTCTTCCTCATCGAGGCGATCGACCAGGGGCTCGCGTTCGGCCTGGACGCGACCGCCGGCATCATCCCGCACCGCATCGACGGCCTCGACGGTGTCTTCTTCTCGCCGTTCCTGCACCACGGCTTCGACCACCTCTACAGCAACAGCATCCCGCTGATCCTGCTGGGCACGTTCGTGCTGGCCGCCGGCGCGCGCCGGTTCCTGTGGTCGACCCTGGTCATCATCCTGGTGTCCGGCCTCGGGGTCTGGTTCACCGGCTCGCCCAACTCGGTGGTGGTCGGCGCGAGTGGGGTGATCTTCGGCTACCTGGGCATCCTGCTCACCCGCGGCATCGTCGAGCGCAGTTGGTGGAACTTCGCCGTCTTCCTGCTCGTCGGCCTGCTCTACGGCTGGCAACTCGTCGGCATCCTCCCCACGGACGAGCGGATCTCCTGGCAGGGGCACCTGTTCGGGCTGCTCGGCGGCGTGGTGGCCGCGATCCTGTTCCGCCGCCGCCGGCCCACGGTGGACGGTCCGGACTACTCGGGATCCACCCTCAGCATGCCCTGACCTGCTTGTCGGCGCGCCCCTGGGACATGCTTGCCCGACCGCCGCGCCGCGCCTACCGTCGAGATCAGCACGCGTTGATCCGCGAGCGGAAAGCGACGGTACGCCATGCGCGAGGTCGATGTCGCCGTGATCGGGGCCGGTCCCGCCGGTCTCTTCGCCGCGTACTACGCCGGGTTCCGGGGCCTGTCCGTGGCGGTGATCGACGCGCTTCCGGAGCCGGGCGGCCAGATCACCGCGATGTATCCGGAAAAGCTGATCCTCGACGTGGCCGGCTTCCCCGCCGTCAAGGGCCGTGACCTGGTCGCCAACCTGGTCGCCCAGGCGGCGCCCTTCGCTCCGCGGTACCTGCTCGGCACGCGGGCCGAGAAGCTGTCGTATACCGATGACCGGCCGGTGCTCGGCCTGGCCGACGGCGAGCAGCTGGGCTGCGGCGCGGTCGTGGTCACCGGCGGGCTCGGCAGCTTCAGCCCACGGCCGCTGCCCTGCGCCGACGGCGCCCCCGGTGCCGGCATCGTCTACTTCGTGACCGACCCGGCCGAGTTGACCGACCGGGACGTGCTCATCGTCGGCGGCGGCGACTCCGCCTTCGACTGGGCGCTGGCCCTGCAACCGCTGGCCCGCTCGGTGACCCTCGTGCACCGCCGGGAGAAGTTCCGGGCTCACGCCTCGACGGTCGCCCGGGTGTTGTCGCTGCCGGTGCGGGTGATCGTCAACGCCGAGGTCACCCGCCTGATCGGGGACGCCACGGTGACCGGCGCCGAGGTGACCGTGCGCGGCGGCGCGGCCGAGACCCTTCCGGTGGACACGGTGGTCGCCGCCCTCGGCTTCACCGCCGACCTTGGTCCCCTCGCCGAATGGGGGCTCCGGCTCGACCGCCGGCACATCGTGGTGGACAGCGCGATGGCGACGAACCTTCCGAGGGTCTTCGCGGCCGGCGACATCACCGAGTACCCGGGCAAGGTGCGCCTGATCGCCACCGGCTTCGGCGAGGCCGCCACGGCGGTCAACAACGCGGCGGTCGCCATCGACCCGAGCGCGCACCTGTTCCCCGGGCACTCCTCCGAGGCGGGCTGACCGTCGGTATCGGACGCTGACCGGTCCGTGTCCGGTTCGAGACGGGTCGGCCGCACCCTGAGAGGATGACGGGCTCCGAGAAGCCGCAGGACGGCGCATCCACGACGCTGTCGTGGCTGTGCCATCCGGTCACCCTGCTGGCCCTGGTGGTGTTGCTGCTCAACGACCGTCTGTGGAAGGCGGCGTATCCGGGCCTGGTGACGGGTAAGCTGAGTGACGTGGCGGGCCTGGTGCTCGCTCCGCCGTTGGTCGCGGTGCTCCTCACGCTGCTGGTGCTGCGGCTGCCGGCCCGCACGGCCGCGCTGGTCGGCCTGGTCGCGGTGGGCGCCGGATTCGCGGTGGTCAAATCCAGTGGATACGCCGCTGAGCTGGCCTCCTCGGCCTGGACCGCACTGGCGGGACCGTCACTGGTACGGGCCGACCGGACCGACCTGTTCACGCTGCCGGCACTCGGCCTGGCGTGGTGGAGCTGGACCCGGTCCCGGGCGCGTCCGGTGCGGCGGCGGACTGCCCGCCTGGTCCGACTGCTGGTCGTGTTGCCGCCGGCGGTGTTGGCGGTGGCCGCCACCAGCGCGGCCTGGTTCCCCTACGCGCTGGGTACGACGATGCTTGACGGCCGCCCGGCGATCTCGGTCGGCGGGGGCTCCGAAGACGCGTCGTACTGGCCGGACGACCCGGCCGACGGCCAGTGGGCGGTCAGCGACGACGGGGCGGTGACCTGGCGTAACGCCACCGTTGACGAGACGGGACGGCTGAACAGCCAGGACTCCCCGCGTCAGCGGGCGTGTGCGCCGGAAGACCCACGGCGCTGCTACCGGGTGATACCGGGGCACCTCCGGGTGGAGCAGAGCGACGACGCCGGCGTGACCTGGCAGGTTGCCTGGGAGGTGCCGGACCCGCAGCGCGACGCGTTGGCCCAGCGCTATGCGGCCCCCGGCGACGCCCGCCGCCACTTCTCCTCCCGGGAACTGGTCGTCTATCCACACCTGGGCGGCGGCCACGAGGTGCTGGTCGCGAACGGTCGGGACGGCTTCCTGCGTCGCCTGTCGGACGGCGGGTGGCGACGCGTCGGGTTCCTCGGTGCGCAGCCGTCCGCGACCGACCCGCCCGAACTGCCCCCGCTGAGCGACAGCGGGCGGGTCCTACGCGAGGTCGACCTCTGGCTCGCGTTCGGGCTCGCGTTGCTGCTCGGCTGCGTGGTCACCGTGTTCGCCGGTCATCTGGCGATCCGACGTGGCGGCGGCGGTCGCGGGTGGGGGATCGCCGGGGCCCTCACGATCGTGCTGGCCGGACTCGTGCTGGATGCCAGCTGGTCCCGGGTCGACGCGACGAGCGTCGTGGTCACGGTGCTGTTCCTCGTCGTGCCGTTGGGCGCGTTGGCGGCGGGCGCGCTGCTCCTCGTCGTGTGGCTCAAATTTGCTCCGGGACACTGGGTCGGGTTGGCCGTGGGTGATCTGCTGCTCACCGTGATCTTGGCCTCGCTGCCGCTGGCCGGCTGGCTGAACGGCACACCCGGGCAGACCTGGGTGGCCGTCGCGCTGGCCGTGCTGGCCACCGTGCCGGGCCTGCTGCTGGCCGTCCGGCTCGCCCGGCTGGCCGACCCGACCCGTGCAGAGAATCGGCGCGACACGCCGCCCTGCCCGCCCTACCAACCCCTACCGCCGCGGGTTGCGCCTTGATCGACTCGGGTTCTTGAAGATCGGGGCGTCGGAGGCGGTGGGACACCGCGGTTCCCATGAACCAGGGTGGATCAAGCTGCCAACGATCACGGCTGGGCGGCGGGTGGGGCCAGGGCGGTTATCAGCACGGCCACCAACGTCAGTGCGGCCCCGAGCAGGCTGTTCACGCTGGGATGCGAGGCCGCTGTGGGCAGCAGCAGGTCCAGCAGCACGGCCCCCACGATCTGGCCGGCGATGGTGGCCAGGCCGAGCAGCAGCACGCCTGTCGTCCGCACGATCGCGGCGGCGATCGCGATGAACACGATGCCGATCGGGCCGCCCAGGTAGAGCCACGGCTCGCTCGGCGCGTGACCGGTCGGCCAGCCGCGTACGGCGATGTCGACCGCGAACGCGACCAGCAGGGTTGCCGTGCCCACGGCGAAGTTCACGAGCGTGGCGGTCAACGCGCTGTCGGCCGCCCCCCGGACCTGCCCGTTCACCGCCTGCTGCCAGGCGATGCCCACCCCGGCCAGCAGGGGCAGCAGCGCCAGCGCCAGCCCGCCCAGGTCGCCGAGCCGGTCACCGACCGCCAGGACGACCGCGAGGACCGTGAGCACCGCGCCGGCCAGGCGCTGCCGGGTGACCGGCTGCCGACCGGTCGGGCCGATGCCGGCGCGGTCGACGGCGAGGCTGCTGCCGGACTGGCCGGCCACCACCGCCACGCTGAAGACCGCCACCCCCAGCGAGCCGATGGTGAGCCCCTGCGTGGCCACCAGCAACGCCCCGCACATTCCCCCGAGGCACTGCCACGGGCGCAGCGTGCCGGCCGTGAGGGCCCGCCGTACGGCGAGCAGCCCTCGCCGCCCGCCAGGGGTGGCCGGCACCAGCACCAGCAGCACCACAAGGCCCAGCCCGAACGAGACCACCGCGGCGGCGAAACCGTCGGCCAGGCGTACACCCAGCTCGCCGTTGATCCGAGACTGCGCCGCCACCGCGACCCCGGCGACCGACGCCAGCGCGACACCGATGATCCGGCGGGTGGCGGGCAGGGTCGGCGGAGCCGCGGTGCCGGTGCCGCTCACTCCTGTTCGGCGAGCGGGCGACCGTCGAAGTCGACCGCGGAGTAGAGCGCCAGCTTCTCCAGCCGGTGGTACGAGTCGATGACCCGGATGGTGCCGCTCTTCGAGCGCATGACGATCGACTGGGTGTACGCGCCGCCGGCCCGGTACCGCACCCCGCGCAGCAGGTCACCGGAGGTGACACCGGTCGCCACGAAGAAGCAGTTGTCACCGGTGACCAGGTCGTCGGTGCCGAGCACCCGGCCCAGGTCGTGCCCGGCGGCGAGGGCCTTCTCCCGCTCCTCGGCGTCGCGCGGCCAGAGTTTGGCCTGCATCGCGCCGCCCATGCACTTGAGCGCGCAGGCCGAGATGATGCCCTCCGGGGTGCCGCCGATGCCCATGAGCACGTCGACGTCCGACTCGCCGCGGGCCGCCAGGATGGAACCGGCGATGTCGCCGTCGGAGATGAACCTGATGCCCGCGCCGGTCCTTCGGATCTGGGTGACCAGGTCTTCGTGGCGGCTGCGGTCGAGCACGCAGACGGTCACCTCGGAGACGTCGGTGCCCTTGATCTTGGCGATCCGGCGCAGGTTCTCGCTGACCCCGGCGTTGATGTCGATCACGTCGGCGTACGCGGGGCCGACCGCGAGCTTCTCCATGTAGAAGACCGCGCTGGGGTCGAACATCGCGCCTCGCTCCGAGACGGCGAGCACCGCGAGGGCGTTCGGCATGCCCTTGCTCATCAGCGTGGTGCCGTCCACCGGGTCGACCGCGACGTCCACCTCCGGTCCGGTGCCGTCGCCGACGTGTTCGCCGTTGAAGAGCATCGGGGCGTTGTCCTTCTCGCCCTCGCCGATCACCACGACACCGCGCATCTGGATCGAGTTGATCAGCTTGCGCATGGCGTCGACAGCGGCGCCGTCGCCGCCCTCCTTGTCCCCCCGGCCGACCCAGCGGCCGGCGGCCATCGCTGCGGCCTCGGTGACCCGGACCAGGTCGAGGGCCAGGTTGCGGTCGAGATCCTGTGGGATCCGGGTCCTGGTGTTCGTCATGACGGCTGCTCCTCCTCGCGACGGTGCGGGGACAGCCGGCGGCGAACTGGCGTCGCTGCCGGCTTTGTCGCTGATCCTCACACGATGGCCGACGGAGCGCCGGTGCGGGGCGGTGATGGGCCGGATACCGCCGGTCGGGCGGCTGCGAAGATGGCAGGGTGGAACCCGCACAGCCTGCTGACCGCGTACCCGCCGACCAGACGCCGCCCGACGGCCAGCCGCCGGCCGACCTCCCGGACGCCACCGGCGCCGGGCCCGCCGCGACGGGCCCGGCGGATCCGACGGCACCGACCACCGGCGAGCCGGCCCTGGTCGCCCACGAGGCGACCCCCGTGGCCGAGCCGGCCCACGTCGGACCGGGGCCGGCGGCCCGGCCGTCGCCGCCCCGGGCGGCCGCGACGACGGGCAAGGCCGAGCGGTCACCCAAGGACATGGCGATCTCGCTGCTGGTGCTGCTCGTTCCGATCGCGCTGCTGCTGGCGTTCTACCGGGGTTTCCTGGGCGGGGACCAGGCCACCACCGTCGACCCCGCCCCGGCGATCGAACAGGCCCGGTCCGCGAACACGGTGCCGGTGAGCGAGCCGCAGGGGCTCGGCTCCGGCTGGCGTACGGTCAGCGCCCGCTACCAGAGCGTCGAGGGCGGCGCGACGCTGCGGATCGGCTACCTGACGCCGGAGGGCAGGGGTGTGCAGCTCGTGCAGAGCAACGTGCCGGCCGAGCGGCTGCTCCCGGCCGAGCTGACCGACCAGGGGCAGCCACAGGGCACGACCGAGTTGAGTGGCCGCACCTGGCAGCGGTACACGGCCCGGGGTAACCAGCAGGCGCTGGCCCTGCTGGAACCGACCCGTACGGTGCTCGTGATCGGTGACGCGCGGGACAACGAACTGCGCGAGTTGGCCGGCGCGTTGCGCTGAGTAGTCCACAGTCGACGAGGCGCACGCCGAGAGGGCCGGTCCGGTAGGCTCCCTCGGCTCGGTCCGGCCCGCACGCTGTGGCCGGACCATGTCCCCCTCGTTGAAGTGAGAACTCAGTGAACATTCGACGGTGGAGCTTTGGCTTCCTCGCCGCCACCCTGCTCGTCCCCGGCCTGGCCGCGTGCAAGTCCGACGCTGCCGAGCCGGCCGCCGCCCCCAGCGCGTCCGCTCCGGCCGTACCGGCCGACCCGAAGGAGGCGCTGCTCGCCTCCACGAAGGAGATGGCCAAGGGCGACTTCACGTTCACCCTGGCGGGCGCCGAACTGACCGGCGGTGGCCTGGTGCACAAGCCCAGCAACAGCGCGCAGTTGACCATGAAGATGGGCGACGCCTCCCAGGACGTGTCGATGGAGATGGACCTCATCTACATCGACTCGGAGAGCTGGGTGAAGATGGAGATCGGCGGCGCCATGGCGGCCATGGTCCCCGAGCTGGCGAAGAACAAGGGCAAGTACCAGCACCTCGACAAGACCAAGGCCAAGGAGATCAAGGACCTCCAGCTCGACCCGGAGACGCTCGACCCGATCGACAGCGAGAACCTGGTCAAGGGCGTGACCGAGGTGCAGAAGACCGGCGAGGGCAGCTACGCCGGCAAGATCGACATCAGTGCCGCGGCCGAGTCGGTCGCCCTCGACGAGGACGTGGTCAAGGCGCTGGGCGCCCAGGCCAAGGCGCTCCCGTTCACCGCCAAGCTGGACCCGCAGGGCCGCCTCACCGAGCTGGTCATCTCGGTGCCGGCCGCGGGCGAGACCGCCGCCCACGACATCAAGATCGGGTACGCGGGCTACGGCGCCGGCACCGGCGCGCAGAAGCCGCCGGCCGACAAGGTGGTCGAGGCCTCGGCGGAGACGTACGAGATGTTCAAGTAAGCCGCACGGCGGGCCGGGGCGACCACGGGTCACCCCCGGCCCGCTCTGTTCGGCACCGGTTGTCCGCAAACAACCGGACAACAAGGGTGATTGTCCGACGCGTCGACAGGGAACAAGAAGAGAGCGATCCGGGCGCGCCGCTCGGCCCGGATCGTGCGACGCGGCCGAAGGGCTGCCGCGTCGCCCGGTTTCCGGCGCCGACCAGGTAGTCGGGTGACCCCCTTGGGAGACACGTATGACTGTTCGACGACTGGGTGCCGGCCTGGTAGCCGCCGCCCTGTTCACGCCCGCCCTGGCCGCCTGCGCCGGTGGCACGACCGGCACGGCCGGGTCAACCGCGTCCCCGACGGTGAGCGCGTCCGGGGCGCCGAGCCAGTCCGGCGGTGCGCCGGTGTCCGGCGACGCCAAGCAGGCCCTGCTCGACTCCACCAAGGCGATCAGCGACGGCAACTTCCGGTTCACCCTCTCCGGCGCCGGGTCCACGGCCGAGGGGCAGGTGCACCAGCCGAGTCAGAGCGCCGCGATGAAGTTCTCCATCGGCGGCCCCTCCTCCGACCTGGCCATGAAGCTTGACGTGATCCACGCCAAGCCGGACAGCTGGGTGAAGCTGGAACTGACCGGTCCCACGGCCGACAGCCTGCCCGCCATCAAGCAGCTCAACCTCGGTAAGTACCAGCACCTCGACCAGGCCCGCATCAAGGGCAACAAGAGCCTCGGCTTCGACTTCGACAAGGTCGACCCGGCCGGCAGCGCGGTGCTGACCCAGGGCATCACCGAGGTCCGCAGCACCGGCACCGGCACGTACGCCGGCACCGTCGACGTCACCAAGGCCGCCGAGGCGGGCTCGCTGAACGCCGCCACGATCGCCGCGCTGGGCACCCAGGCGAAGACGGTCCCGTTCACCGCGAAGGTCGACCCGCAGGGCCGGCTGAGCGAGCTGGTGCTGCAACTCCCGGCCTCCGGCCAGACCACGGCCCAGGAGATCAAGATGACGTACTCCGACTACGGCTCCGCCACCCCGGCCCAGAAGCCGCCGGCGGACCAGGTCGTCGAGGCGCCCGCCGAGCTGTACAGCCTGTTCAGCTGACCGCCGTACGTCGGTGGGGTGACTCCGGTCGCCCCACCGACGGGCCTGGTTCGGTCTGCGGTCAGGCGGACGGTTCCTGACGGGCGGCGTCGATTCGCGCCCGGGCACCGTCCAGCCAGCGCTGGCAGATCACCGCCAGCGCCTCGCCGCGCTCCCACAGCGCCAGCGACTCCTCCAGGGACGTGCCGCCGGCCTCCAGCCGCTCGACCACCGAGGCCAGTTCGGCGCGGGCCTGCTCGTAGCTGAGCCGCTCGTCCGGCCCGGCCTTCGTGTCGTCAGTCATCGCGTCCATCTCAGCACACCCCGGTCGGTGTCACCGCGTCGCCACGTCCCCGTCGACCGTGGCGGCCAGCTCGCCCTCGGCGAGGCGTACCCGTAGCGGGTCGCCCTTGCCGACCTCCGCCGCCGCCCGGACGACGTGCCCGTCGGCGCGCTGCACGATCGCGTACCCCCGGTCGAGCGTGGCGGCGGGGGAGAGAGCGCGCAGTCGGGCGAGCGTATGCCGCAGGTCGTCGTCGGCGGCCGCGAGCCGGTGGTCCAGGCAACGCCCGGCGCGTTGACGCAGTGCGGCCAGTTCGGTCGCGCGGTGCTCCACCATCACCTGGGGTCGGGCCAGCACCGGCCGGGACCGCAGGCTGTCGAGGCGGTGCGACTCCCGGTCGACCAGGTTGCGCACCGCCCGCTGGAGCCGGTGCCGGGCCTGACCGATGAGGCGTACCTCCTCGGTGAGGTCGGGGACCACCCGCTTCGCCGCGTCGGTCGGGGTGGAGGCCCGCAGGTCGGCGACGTAGTCGATCAGCGGCGTGTCCGTCTCGTGGCCGATCGCGCTGACCACCGGGGTACGACAGCCGAAGACAGCCCGGCACAGTGCCTCGTCGGAGAACGGCAGCAGGTCCTCGATGCCGCCACCACCCCGGGCGATGATGATCACATCGATGCTCGGGTCCGCGTCCAGGACCTTGAGCGCGTCCACGATCTGCGGCACGGCGGACGGGCCCTGCACGGCCACGTTGACGGTCCGGAACTCCACGGCCGGCCAGCGCCGCCGCGCGTTGGTCAGCACGTCCCGCTCGGCGGCCGACGCGCGGCCGGTGATCAGACCGATCCGGCCGGGAAGGAACGGCAGCCGGCGCTTGCGGGCCCGGTCGAACAGCCCTTCGGCGGCGAGCAGCTTCTTGAGCTTCTCCAGCCGGGCCAGCAGCTCACCGAGACCCACCTGGCGGATCTCGTCGGCCCGCAGGCTCAACGTGCCCCGGGCGGCGTAGAACTCCGGCTTCGCATGCAGCACCACGCGGGCGCCCTCGCGCAGCTCCGGCGCGCCGGCGTCGAGCACGTCACGGTTGGTGGTGACGGTCAGGCTCAGGTCGGCGGACGGGTCACGCAGGGTCAGGAAGACGGTGGTGGCCCCGGGACGGCGGCTGATCTGCGCCACCTGCCCGTCCACCCACACCCAGCCCAGCTTGGCGATCCACGCCCCGACCTTCTGCGAGACGACGCGAACAGGCCAAGGCTCCTCAGCGCTGCTCTTGCCCTCACTGCCCCCACCACTCGCCCCACCCACACCAACCCCACTCACCCCCCAACCCTACGGACGCCCTCGGTGATCAAGAAGTTTGCGTCGGATCCGGGCGCGTTCCTGACGCGAACCTCTTGATCACCGGGATTCGGGCCCGGGTGCGGGGGGACGGTCGGCACGTAGGATGGGGACGTGACTGATCTCCGGACCGGCAAGCGCGTGCTCCTGGCCAAGCCTCGTGGCTACTGCGCGGGCGTGGATCGCGCCGTGCAGACCGTCGAGGAGGCGCTGAAGCTGTACGGCGCCCCGATCTACGTCCGCAAGCAGATCGTGCACAACAAGCACGTCGTGCAGACCCTGGAGTCGCAGGGCGCGATCTTCGTGGAGGAGAACGAGGAGGTGCCGGAGGGCTCGACCGTCATCTTCTCCGCGCACGGCGTGGCGCCCGAGGTCTACGAGCAGGCGCGGGAGCGTTCGCTGAAGGCCATCGACGCGACCTGCCCACTGGTCACCAAGGTGCACCAGGAGGCGAAGCGGTTCGCCGCCGAGGACTACGACATCCTGCTGATCGGCCACGAGGGGCACGAGGAGGTTGTCGGCACCGCCGGTGAGGCGCCCGCGCACATCCAGCTCGTGGACGGCCCGGACGGCGTCGACAAGGTCACCGTGCGGGACCCGGAGAAGGTGGTCTGGCTCTCCCAGACCACGCTCTCGGTGGACGAGACCCTGGAGACGGTCGCCCGGCTCAAGCAGCGACTGCCGCTGCTCCAGTCCCCGCCCAGCGACGACATCTGCTACGCCACCTCCAACCGCCAGCACGTGGTCAAGGAGATCGCACCGGAGTGCGACGTGGTGATCGTCGTCGGCTCGACGAACTCGTCCAACTCGGTCCGCCTGGTCGAGGTCGCCCTGGACGCCGGTGCGCGCGCCGGTCACCTCATCGACTTCGCCCACGAGATCGACGACGCCTGGCTGGCCGACGCTCGCACGGTCGGCGTGTCCTCCGGCGCGAGCGTCCCCGAGGACCTGGTCCGCGATGTGCTGGCACATCTGGCCGAGCGCGGCTTCGCCGACGTCGAAGAGATCACCACCGCCAACGAACGGCTCACCTTCTCGCTTCCGCAGGAGCTGAAGCGGGACATGAAGGCCGCCGCGGCCCGCGGTTGACACGATCCAGCGTCAGTACGGCGGAACGCCGGGCCCGTGTCGTACGTCGAAGACCGCATGAGGACTTTTCGGCTCGTCGTCCCCGCCCTGGTCGTCTGCGCCGCGCTGAGCGCCTGCGGTGGAGCCGACGGACCCGCCACCCCCGGCGGACCGTCGGCGACGACCGGGCAACCCGCCACCGCGTCGCCGAGCACCCCCGAGTCGCCGAGCACCCCCGAGTCGCCCATCACCCCCGCCCCGCCGATCAAGTCGCCGGGCGGGCCCACCGTCCCGCCGCCGGTCGGCGCCACCGAGCTCAGCGGCACGGTCACCGCGGGGGTGGAGCCGAACTGCGTGCTCCTCGACGGGTACCTGCTGGTGGGCGGGCCCCGGGACGTGCTGACCGCCGGCGCCCGGGTGACCGTCACCGGCCGGGTGGAGAAGGGCACGATGACCACCTGCCAGCAGGGCATCCCGTTCGTCGTCGAGAGCGCCAACCGCCGTTAGGGCAACGGCCCCGCGTCAGCGGTCGACGTCGTTGAGCAGCTCCGGCGCCTGCGGCTGGCGCGGGGTCAGCTCGACCTGGGCGGGGGCCGCCAGTTCCTCGTCCGAGACGCCCAGCTCGGCGAGCTTGCGGGCGCTGACCAGCACCCGCGCCTCCAGCGAGCCGACCGCCCGGTTGTACGCGGTCACCGCGCCGGCCAGCGACGACCCGAGCTTGCCCACGTGGTCGCCGAGGGTGGAGAGCCGGCCGTACAGCTCCCGGGCGAGGGTGTGCACCGCCACCGCGTTGCGGGCCAGCGCCTCCTGCCGCCACGAGTAGGCCACCGTGCGCAGCAGCGCGACCAGGGTGGCCGGCGTGGCCAGTACGACGTTGCGGGCAAACGCGTGCTCCAGCAGCGTCGGATCGCGTTGGAGCGCGACGTCGAGGAACGGGTCGGCCGGGACGAACAGGACCACAAACTCGGGCGAGCTGTCGAACGCGGACCAGTACGACTTGGCGGCCAGGGCGTCGACGTGCCCGCGCAGGTGTCGGGCGTGCGCGTCGAGGTAGGTGTCCCGGCCGCGCTCGTCGCGGGCCTCCATGGCCGTCAGGTACGCGTCGAAGGGCGCCTTCGCGTCCACCACCACCGACCGGCCGCCGTGCAGGCGTACCACCAGATCCGGGCGGACGACCTGCTCGTCGGTGGCGGCGGTCACCTGCTCGGAGAAGTCGCAGTGCTCCAGCATGCCGGCCGCCTCGACGATCCGGCGCAGTTGGTGCTCGCCCCAGCGGCCCCGCACCTGTGGCGCGCGCAGCGCGGCCACCAGTTGCTTGGTCTCGGTGCGCAGCTCACCGGAGACGGCGTTCATCGAGCGGACCTGCTCGCGCAGCTCGGCGTACGCGTCGACGCGGTCGTGTTCCAGCTCGGCCACCCGCTGCTCGTAGCGCCGCAGGCTGTCGTGCAGCGGCGCCACGGCCCGGGCCACCGCCTCCTGCGACTGCGCGGTGGCCTCGTAGCTCAGCGCCCGCATGGACTGCTCCAGCCGCCCCTCGCCCTCGCGGGTGGCCGTCAGGGTGGCGTCCAGCCGGGCGATGTCGGCCGCCGACCGGGACCGGGCCGCGAACCAACCCACCGCCCCGCCGGCACCGAGGCACACGATCACCACCAGCAACGTCGAGACGTCCATCACCGGAGCTTGCCAGACGGGTACGACGTGACACCCGGGGGTACGTTCGTTGACATGGAAGCTCTGCTGTGCCTGGTGGTCGTCTTCGCCGCCGTGGTGGGTGCCGGCCTGCTCGCCTACTCCCGTACCAACGCCCAGCGGCGTGTCGCGCTCGGCGACGCCCGCGCCGAGGCGCAACGGTGGTACGAGCGCCTCGGCGGCCAGTTGATGACCCTGCAGGGTGAGGAGCCCGCCGTCCGGCAGGCGCTCGCCGACGCGGGGGAGCGCTACAACGCGGCCGGTTCGCAGTTGGAGCAGGCGCGTACGCCGAACCAGTTCGCGCTCGCCCGGGAGACCGCGCTGGAGGGGTTGGCGTACATCCGGGCGGCGCGGACCGCGCTGGGCATCGACCCCGGCCCCGAGGTGCCGGCGCTCGCCGCCGCGCGGGGCGTCGGGCAGCTCACCAAGGAGCGCGAGGTCGACGTGCAGGGCCAGACCTTCCGGGCGGGCCCGCAGCCGGGTCGGGAGACGCCCTACTACTACCCGGGTGGGCGGTACCAGGGCCGACCGGTGCCGGCCGGTTGGTACTCGACGCCGTGGTGGAAGACCGCGCTCGGCGCGGGCGCTGGCGTGCTCGGCGGCATGCTGATCGCCGACGCGCTGTTCTCGCCGGCCTTCGCCGATCCGGGGTACGGCTATGACCAGGGCTACCAGGAGGGCTTCGGCGACGGTGCCGACTCCGCCGACGACCAGGGTGCCGACGCCGGGGACCAGGGCGGCGACTACGGCGACCAGGGCGGCGACTTCGGTGGCGGCGGTGACTATGCCGGCGGCGACTTCGGCGGCGGGGGTTTCGGTGGCGGTGACTTCGGCGGCGGTGACTTCGGCGGTGGCGATTTCGGTGGTGGCGATTTCGGCGGCGGCGACTGGTGACGACACGACGGCCGGGCACCCGCTCGTAACGGGCACGTACCGCTGACCACCATTGCGAAAACGGGCCCCGGTCGACTCGACCGGGGCCCGTTGCCGTGCTGTCTGGTCAGCCGGTGTTGCGCATGCCGGCGGCGATGCCGTTCACGGTGGTGAGCAGCGCCCGTTCCAGGGCCGTGCCGTCGCTGGGAGCGCGTCGACCACCCGGTGCGGTGGCGATCGCCCGGCCCGCCGCGCCGGACTCCCGGTACTGGCGCAGCAGCGCGACCTGGAGGTGGTGCAGCGGCTCCAGGTAGGTGTCGCGCACGGCCAGGGTGCGCTGAAGCACCGGGGAGTTCTCCAGCAGGGCCGGCGAGGCGGTCACGGCCAGCACCTCGCGCTTGGTCAGCTCGTACTCCTGCTCGATCTGCTCGAAGATCGGGTGCAGCTTCTTCGGCACCAGCGTCTCGACGTACCGGCGGGCGATGCTGAGGTCGGTCTTGGTCAGCATCATCTCGACGTTCGACAGGAACGTCCGGAAGAAGTGCCAGTTGCGGTTCATCTCGGCCAGCACGTCCGCGTGTCCGGCCTCGCGGGCGGCGGCCAGGCCGGAGCCGACGCCGAACCAGCCCGGCACGATCTGCCGGGTCTGCGTCCAGCCGAACACCCACGGGATGGCCCGCAGCCCGGACAGGCCGGCACCGGTGTTGGGACGCTTCGCCGGCCGGGAGCCGATGTTCAGCGCGCCGAGCAGCTCGGTGGGGGTGGACGCCCAGAAGTACGCCGGCAGGTCCGGGTCCTCGACGAGCGACCGGTACGACCGGAACGCCGATTCGGACACCACGTCCATCGTCGCGTCCCAGCGTTCCAGCATCTCGGCCGGCTGCCGGGGCGCGGTGTGCAGCAGCGTCGCCTGGAGAACCGCCGCGAGGGTCAGCTCCAGGTTTTCCCGGGCCAGCGAGGGCAGCGTGTACTTGTCGGAGATGACCTCGCCCTGCTCGGTCACCTTGATCGCGCCGTCCAGCGTGCCGTACGGCTGGGCCAGGATCGCCTCGTGGGTCGGGCCACCGCCGCGCCCGACCGTACCGCCGCGACCGTGGAAGAGCCGCAGGTGTACGCCGTGGCGGGCGGCCACGTCACGCAGCGCGCGCTGGGCCCGGTGGATCGACCACTGGCTGGTGGTGATCCCCGCCTCCTTGTTGGAGTCGGAGTAGCCGAGCATGACCTCCTGCACGTCGCCACGGGCCGCGACCAGCGCCCGGTACGCGGGCAGCGACAGCAGCTCGTCGAGGATCTCGCCGCCGGCGTTCAGCTCGCCCGGGGTCTCCAACAGCGGCACGAAGCCGATGCGGGCCCGGCCGCTGTGCACGTCGACGAGCCCGGCCTCGCGGGCGAGCACCACGGCGGCGAGCACGTCGTCGACGCCCAGGGTCATCGAGATGATGTACGACTCGATGACCTCGTTGCCGAACCGGTCCTGCGCCTCCCGGATCGTGCTGAACACGTCGAACGTCTTGCGGGACAGCTCGGACAGGGGCGTGTCCGCGGTGGAGAGCGGTCGGCGGCCGGTCAGCTCGTCGGCGAGCAGCTTGGTGCGTTCCAGCCGGCTCAACGACGGGTAGTCGGACACCTCGCCCACGGCCTCGTAGAGCTGGGCGAGCACCGCGTGGTGCGCTTCGGCGTGCTCCCGGACGTCCATGGTCGCCAGGTGCAGGCCGAACGCGGACACCGTACGGATGGTGGAGGCCAGCCGGCCGACGGCCGTGAGCTGCCCCGAGTTGCGGGCCAGCGACGCGCGCAGCAGGTCCAGGTCGGCGATCAGCTCGGCCGAGCCGCGGTAGTCCCGACCCGGTACGTGGGCCGTGCCCTGGCGCAGCCGCTGCCGGGTGTTGGCCAGCTTGGCCTTCACGCAGCGCGCCTTGAGCCGGTAGGGCTCCTCGGCGTTGACCCGGCGGAACCGGGGCGCCACCTCGGGTAGCGCGTCGAGGTCGGCGGCGAGGCTGGCGGAGAGGTCGAGCGACACCCCGCGCAGCCGGCGCGAGACCGAAACCTCGTTGATCAGGTGGTCCATCGCCTTCTCGGTGGCGGCGATGCCGTGCTCGTGCTGGATGGTCAGCACCTCGCGGGTGACCGCCGGGGTGACGAACGGGTTGCCGTCGCGGTCGCCGCCGATCCAGGTGCCGAAGCTCAGTGGGCGGGCCGTCGGCGATGTCTCCACGCCGAGGGTGCGCAGGGTGTCGGCCAGGTCGTCGAGCACCTGCGGCGCGGCCTCGGCATACAGGTCCCGCAGGTAGTAGATGGCGTTGCGGGCCTCGTCCGTCGGATCCGGCCGGTCCAGCCGCAGCTCGTCGGTCTGCCACATGAGATCCAGCAGCTCGGCCAGCCGACGGTTGGCCGGGCCCTCGTCGCTCGCGCCGTAGAGGATCGCGTTGGCGGTCTCGGTGTCCAGCTCGTCGGCGATGGCCCGCAGCTTCGACAGGATCGAGCGGCGGGCCGCCTCGGTGGGGTGGGCGGTGAAGACCGGCCGGACCGCCAGCCGACGGGCGACGGCGGCGATCTCCTCGGCCGGCACGCCCCGCTCGGCGATCATCTTGGCTGCCTGGTCGAGCCAGCCGCCCTGCACGGCGCGGCGGCGGCGCAGGTCCCGTGCGCGGTGCACCTGCTCGGTGATGTTGGCCAGGTGGAAGTAGGTGGAGAAGGCGCGGGCCAGCTTGGTGCCGGTGGTCACGTCGAGCCCGCCGAGCCGCTCGGCGGCGGCCGGGACATCGGAGCGTACCTGGGCGCGGATCTCCTCGACGAGGTCGAGCAGCGGGCGGCCCTCCTGGCGGGCCAGGGTCTGGCCGAGGAGGGTACCGAGCCGGCGGATGTCGGCGCGCAGCGCGGCGTCCGGGCCGTCGTGGTCGTGCTGGTCGGTCACGATGCGCTCCTTACGTGAGTACGAAGGACAGCGCTGTCCGACTCCCTGGATGGTATCCGCGACTGGCCCCCCGGCAGGAGGGGCTCCGGGCGTGCCGCGTCGTGAGACGGAACACCCCGGAGATCACCTCAGGGTCTTGCGCGGTTGCGTGCCCGGCCTCCCCGCACCACGGTCGCGGCGAGCAGGGCCGCCAGGGCGACCACCGCCCACAGCGCCAGCCCGGTCAGCGGCCAGCCGATCGACCGTCGGTCGAAGTACACCACCGACTTGACCAGATCGGTGGCGAGCCCGGGCACGTTCCACCGGTGCATGCCGCGCAGCCAGGTGGGCAGGAACTCCGGGGCGTAGATGCCGCCGGAACCCGGATTGCCGAGCACCACCAGCAGCAGGATCACCAGTCCGGTGCCGAGCACGCCCAACCAGCCCTGCACGGCGGCAGCCACCATCGCGGCGGCGAAGGCGGCGAGCATGCCGGTGCCGGCGACGGCCGGCAGGTTGTGGTGCCAGACGTCCAGCACCGGGCCGACGATCACCGCGCCGGCGATGCCGAGCACGACGCTGTAGACGGCGAGTGCGCCGATCCGTACGCCCGCGCGGCGCAGGGTGCGCGGAGTGGTGCCGACGGAGATGCCGAGCGCGGTCGAGGCCAGGTACCCGCCGAGGACGCACCCGATCGCCAGGTAGAACGGGACCAGACCGCGCGGGTCGGTGTCGGCGACCGGCACCTCGTCGACCACCCGCAGGGGCATCCGGGTCTGCTCGGCGGCGGCGGTGAGGACCTGGACGACGACCTCGGTGGCGGCCGGCGCGCTGGCGCTGGCGGTGGTCAGGACGAGCCCTCCGTCGGTGGTGGAGCCGAGTACCCCGTACACCTCCCGGCTGGTCAGACCGTCGTCGGCGGCGCCCGGATCGGCGTACTCGATGGCCTTGATCGTGTTGGTCCGGTCGCGGACGGCGGTCAGGACCATTCGTGCGGCCTGGTCGCCGCTCGCCACGCCGACCGGCACGTCGCGGGGGTGGGGTTGGTGCAGGGCGCCGACGTACGCGGCGATGAACGCGACGGCCAGCGTCAGGGTGCCGAGCAGTAGTCCGACGGTACGGGGGATCTGGTCGCGTATCCGGACCTCCGGCGACTCGTCCACCAGGCCAGCCTAGGGTGCTTTTTGCCCTTCTTGCGGCTTTTCTGTGGGTGGGCGTCCGATCCTGACCGTCAACCCGGCGCAGACGAGCAATTTTCTTCAAGACCTGTTCAAGGTGTCGCGGCGACGATGGTTCTCGTCGGTCCGGAGGTCGCCCCGCAGGGTGGCCGACCCGGAGCACGCGGGCCTGTTCGGGGAGGCCCGAAGCCCGGCCGGACCTGCGCCCGTGGAGGTGCCGTACTCCCCCAGGTACGGCACCTCCATCCCGCGTCCGGGGTCAGGCGGTGACGGTCGGGTGTCAGGCGGTGACGGTCGGGTCCGACTCGGCGGGGGCGAGCAGTCGACGCAGGCGCGCGGGAGGATGGCCCACCTGCTCGCGGACCACCCGGGTCAGGTGCGCCTGGTCGGCGAAGCCGTACTCGGTGGCGAGCGTGCCGAGCGGACGGCCGTCGGGCTCGGCGAGGGTGTCCAGTACGGCGCGCACCCGCAGGCGGTTGCGGTAGGCGGTCAGGCTGCTGCCGGTCACCCGCTGGAACACCCGGCTGAGGTGGTGCGGTGAGCTGCCCACCTCCCGCGCGACCTCGCCCAGGCCGAGTGTGAAGCCGGAGTGGGCCAGCACCTCGCGTGCCCGGTCGGCGAGCCGCCGGTGCGCGGCCAGCGTCGCCGGCCGTCGGCGGACGGCCCGCTCGACCTCGGCGTCCACCTCGTCGGCAGCGAGGTCGCTGTGTTGCAGCAGGCGGGCCAGGAACCGCTGGAGCCGTTCGGCCATCTCGAACCCGTCGAGCCCGCGCCGGAACTCGGCCACCAGCAGCCGGTGCGCCAGGTCCAGCGTGGCGTCCGAGGTGCCCGCCCATCCACTCCGGTCCATCCAGCGCTGGGCGTCCGGCCGCTCCGCCAGCACCGACGGATCGATCTCCAGGCAGGTGTACGAGTCGCCGCAGCCGAACGGGTGCGCCACGGCCATGTCGTCCCCGGGCCGGGTGAGCAGCACCGAGGTGGCGTCGGAGAGTTCGACCCGCCCGTTGAGCCGACGCCGGTACACCCCGGACCGACCCAGCATGATCTTGTGATGGTCCTGGGTGACGGTCTCCGTCCACCCGTGGTTCTCGACGATGCAGCGCACCTGGTAGATCAGCATCCCGTCCGGATGCCCCAGCACCCGCCAACGGGCCGGGGTGGTGTGCCGACGCGGATCACTACCGAATTGCTCAGCGGGCACAGCTTCCCCCGACTCTCGACCTGCTCGGCACCGCACGGCCTTGCGTGACCGTCACGGCCTCAGCTCTCGACCACGGCGAAGGCGCGGACCGGGAAGGTGCCCATCCCGGCCACCATCGGCGGCGCCGCGGTGAACCGGAACCCGGTCGGCGGCAGCGCGCCCAGGCCGGTCAGGTGCTCCACGACCGGGATGCCGGCGGCGAGCAGGACGCTGTGCGCGGGGCGTACGCCGTTCGCCGCCGGGCTCATGTCGTCGATGTTGATCGACTCGATGCCGACCAGGGCCGCGCCCGCGTCGGCCAGTGCCCGGGCGCCGTCCTCGCTCAGGTACGGCGCCTCCGACGCGGCGTACCGTTCGGCGCCGAAGTGCGCGTCCCACCCGGTGTGCAGCAGCACCGCACGCCCGGCCACCTCGTACGGCGCCAGCATCAGCCGATCCACGGCTCGGGTGTCGGCCGGCACCCGGACCACCACTCCGGGCAGGTCGGCGAGGCGGTCCAACGACACCCCGGTCAGATCCTCGCGACCGGCCCAGCGGTGGGCGGGGGTGTCCACGTACGTGCCGGTGTTGGCGATCATGTCGATCCGGGCCACGTGGAACTCGGTGCCCGGCGCGTACCGCTCCCGGGACGCCGCGTACGTCAGCCAGTCGGTGATCCGCGGGCCCGGCCACCCGGGCAGGGTGGTCATCCCGTCGCTGATGACGTGGCTCAACTCCACCAGCCGACGACCGCCGCCGGTCGTGGCGACGGCGCGGCCACCCTTGTGCGGTTCCTCGATCATCGTCTTCGCGCTGATCCGGACCTCGGCGACCATGAGCAGCCCGAGATGCCGGACGAAGAGCGCGGCGAGGTCGTCGTCGCTGATCTCCTGCCCCGGGACGTCCAGCCGGAACCCCTCGGTACGCAGCCCGCCGCCGTTGGCGATGCTCACCTCCGCGTCGAACTGCGCCCGCCACTGCTCACCCATCCTCGAACTCGACCACGGCGCCCCGCCCTGGTCAAGATCCCCGCTGGCGGGCCGCACCCCTCGTCAAGATCCGTCGCGGTGAGCTCACCATGATCGCGCTCAATCCAGGAGCTTGTCTCATCCTGTTTGGGCTGTTCAGGAGTGGTTGACAGGTCTTGTTGGTGTGGTGGGGTGCTGGT